>JACZSY010000040.1 GCA_022573975.1 SAR324 cluster bacterium
ATGATAGCGGGAGAGGGGCGCCTCCGGCGGCCCTCCGGGGGGAAACTTTGGAAAGTTGCAACAAATTTTTTTATAGGCAAAATAGGTATTTTAAACTTTCATTCCAATATCTTATTGAAAGTTTTCATCCATTTTTTCCAAAAAATGGTCGGGGGTGCGGGGGATGAAATCCCCCGCGCTTTTGGTTGGTCACAGGCCTTTTAAAGCTGCTGGGAGTCCAGAGGGCTGGGTTGTCAAATTACATCGCCCTTTGGCCGCCGGAGGCGATAAATCACAGGCCTTCCAAAGGTTTCACCCTTTGGAAACCCGGCGAACTTCAAGAAAATTTGATCAAAACCCTTGGCGCGAGTTTAATGAAGGAGCCGGGAGCTTGGGGCACCGCCCCAGAAATCACATATTTTCGGCGCGTTTTTTGACAAAAGGAGCATTCCCATGACGGACCCCGCGGAAACCGGAATCAGCAACCGCCCGGTGGGCGACAACTCCAGCTGGCTGGCCTTGCATGCCGAAGCCGTGCTGGAGCCGGAGCTCCCCATTTGCGATCCCCATCACCATCTCTGGGATTTCGAGGCCCACCGCTACCTGCTCCCGGAGCTGCTGGAGGACCTGACCAGCGGGCACGACGTGCGCTCGTCGGTGTTCATCGAGTGCATGGCCATGTATCGGCCGGAGGGGCCGGAGGCGATGCGTCCGCTGGGGGAGACCGAGTTCGTCAACGGCGCGGCGGCCATGAGCGCCTCGGGGCGTTACGGGCCGGTGCGGGCCTGCGCGGGCATCGTTGGCTTCGCCGACCTGTGCCTGGGCGCCGCGGTGGAAGCTGTGCTGGAGGCGCATATGGCGGTCGCCGGGGGCCGTTTCCGGGGCATCCGCCACATCACGGCCTTCGATCCGGATGGGCAAATCCGGCCCAGCCATACCAGGCCCCCGCCCAATCTGCTGGGCGATGCGCGCTTCCGCGAAGGCTTCGCCCGGCTCGAACCGCTCGGTTTGAGCTTCGATGCCTGGCTCTATCATCCGCAAATCGCGGACCTGACCGGCCTGGCGCGGGCCTTTCCCGGCACGGCGATCGTGCTGGACCACGTGGGCGGGCCGCTCGGCATCGGGCCTTTCGAAGGCAGGCGCGAGGAAATTTTCCCCCAATGGCGCGAATCCATCCAGCAACTGGCCCAATGCCCCAACGTCCATGTCAAGCTGGGCGGGCTGGGCATGAAGATCACCGGGTACGGGTTCCACAAGCGCGAGCGGCCGCCCGGCTCGGAGGAACTGGCCGGCCTGTGGCGGCCCTACATCGAGACCTGCATCGAGGCCTTCACGCCCCAGCGCTGCATGTTCGAGAGCAACTTTCCGGTGGACAAGGTTTCGGGGAGTTTCACGGTCTACTGGAACGCTTTCAAGCGCCTCGCCTCCGGGGCTTCGCCCGGGGAGAAGGCGGCCCTGTTCCATGACACGGCGGCCGCGTTTTACAAGCTGGCATGAGCATTCGCCGGAAAAGATCACCAGGAGCGGGAATTTGCGCGCGGGAAACGAGGCGCGTCATGCGATGACCTCCCTCGCCTAAAACCGGAAGCCGATCAGGAGCACCCGGCGTGGCTGCGGATTTTCGTCCGGCGCGCTGCCCCGTTCCACCGTGTAGCTCCCCATGCCGATTTCCATGAACGATAACCGGGTAATGAACCCGCCGCCGAAATGGGTGGCGTTCCATCCCCCCAGGAGGGAGAACAGCGGGGCGCCATCCTTTCTCGGCCCGAAGCCGATTTCCATGCCGATGCGGGTGCGATTGGAGAGGCTGTCTCCACTCAGGGCGTCTTCTCCCAGATCGACGAAATCCAGGGCGAAGGTAAACCGGATGTTGCCGTAGGTGGGGGAGACGGCGAACCCGAGGGCGATGTTCAATGGCAACTCCCCGCCGATGGGGGGTTCGCCGGCGGAGGGCCGGCTGCCGAACTCGATGCCGGCGAGGCCGGTGTCGCTGTCATACCCGCCGATGTTCATCACCGAAAGGCCGAAGCGGGTCTGCCAGTTGCCGCTGCCGGGCAACTGAAAGATCAGCCCCAGATCCAGCCCCACCCGGGTGCGGGAGCGGCCCGAATAAAAATCCTGCACGTCCTCGTCGCTTTCCAGATCGAACTCGCCGGTGGCATAGAGCGTCGCCGAATCGATGGTCTTGTTGACCCCTATCCGGTTGATGACCTTGAAGGCGGCCCCCAGGAACAAGCTGTTCCCGAACCGCGTGAAGCGGCTGGCGACAATCTGATAATCCAAATAAAGTTCCAGCAAAACCCCGAAATCCCCAGGCAGTTCCACCAACTCCATGTCCACCAGGAAATCCACCGCCAGCCCCCAGGCGGTGCCGGATTCCGGAAGCACCACCATCGGAATTTTCATTGTCAGTTGGGAGTAGTTGGAGGTGCCCACCAACTGAGCCAGTTCGGCGACGGAGGAAGCGTCGTATTGTTCCCCTATGGAGCCCTCTCCTCTGAGGGCATTATTGGTGACCTCATCGGCGGAGAGTTGCATCGTAAAAGCTTCGATGGTGTTGGCCCCGAGGCGGGCCGGACCGGCCGGGTTGTACCACATGCTGGTGGCCTCGTCCCCCAGCGCCACCCCAGCGCCACCCATCAGCATGTTGCGCAAAAAGGGCATGGAACGGCGCAAATCCTTGGCCGACAGACTATTGGCCCCTTGGGCCACCAGCATCAGGGCCAGCAGACAGGAAATGACAATGGGAAGGCTATGAAGCTTGGGCTTGCCAGGCATCGCTGATTTGTTTCAGGTCCACCCGCCCTTGTTTGGAGAGTTCCTGGAACTTGGCGACCACCCGGCGGCGAGCCTCGTTGACCGTGTCCTGGTCGGCCCGGGAAGCCCGCAAGGCGGTGACCAGGCCGGTTCTGGCCTGCTCCGGAAAGGCCATGATGACCTTGGTTTGAATTTCCCGCGAAGCCCCCTGCAGGGCGGTGACGATGGTGGCGCTGGGCATGGTGCGAACGGCCTGGGGCAGCACTTCGTTGGGCACCAGGGTAATGGAATCGAACAGGAAGAAGCGCTTTTCCACCTCTTCGGACAGCTTGGTATCCTTGGACTTCATGCCCGCCAGCAGACCCCGGCTGGTCTCCGCGGAGGTTTGCCCCATCACATCCACCAAGGTGGCGGGTCCCTCGACCTCCACCAGACGCGCATCGGGTACGTTTTTGGCCTTTTCCGCCAGATCGATGGCGACGCTTTTTGCCATCTCCAGCGGCAGGTCGTGCAGATTGCCAATCTGGACGGCCAATTCCAGTTGCAGATCCTGCTGCATCGACTCCATGATCCGGGCGGAATCCTCCGCCTTGAGGCGGCTGAGCACGATGGCTTTCACGTTCATCGGCTCTTCCTTGATCAGGTGATTGACCTGGCCCCAGGTGAGGGTGTCCAGGAAGGAAAAGGGATTGGACGAGATCGCCTCGGGATGGGTGATTTCCTGCGTGATCAGGAACAAATTGGCCTCGCGCAGGGTTTCGGTCAGCTCTTTGATCTCCGGCGTTTTTTCCTGGCGAACGGTTTCCTCGATTTCCTGATAACGTTCCCGGCCCACATGTTCCATCACCGCCTTCCGGGAAATATCCGGGCCCACGCCATGAATCAGGGCGTTGAGCTTACCCGGGCTCGATTGCCAGTGCACGATCAACTGGCCAGCCAGTTCCGGTCTGGCGAACAGCCTTTTGACCACGCCGTGGCGAAGCGCGTCCAGTTGCTTCTCCTGTTCGATTTTCAGCCGTTCCTCGTCCAGGCGGAGTTGGTCCTCGCGGGAGGTGTCCCTGGGGGGGGCTGGCACGGGCGCCGCCACCGTCGGCGGAGGGGACTCCACCTTGGCGGGCATGAACACCCGGATCATCACGATCAACAGGATCAACAGGATCAGTCCCAGCAAGGCCGGCAAAAGCCATGGCAGCGCCAGAAGCGTTGCGCCGAAGCCCTGGGAGGGCTCGGCGGCGCCGGCTTCCAGGCCAATGGCCGTATCCCCCACGCTTGCGGCGCTTTTGTCCTCCACATCCCCCTCCGCTTCGGGTTGGGGCCCTGGCTGGATCACCCTCAAAATCAGCCGGTCCTGCCTTTCGGGCCGGAAATCGGCCAGGATGGGAACAATCGAACGCAGGTATTGCAGGTCGGTCGGATCGGCGGTGGCATTGAGCACGATGCGCACCGTTACATTATCCACCCTGAATTTTTCCGTTCCCTTGGGAAACTCCCCCTGGGAAATTCGGAACCCGGGAAGTTCCAATTGCGTTTGGGGGCCTTGGGCCGGCACCACCCGCGTTTTCACGCCCTTCACCGCAACACGCAACACGTACTGTTGTCCGGAAAACAGGGTGGCCAGCCGGTCGTTGATCACGTTTTCGATCCGGCGCTGGTAAACCTCCAGGGAATCCACGTATTGCACGCCCGTTTCCTGACCCAGGGCGGTCACGGCGAACAACACCGCCAGCCCACCGGCGAAGGTGAGCATCAGCAATCGTTTGATAACCATCTTCATTCTGCCTTTCGGGGTTTCCTATTTCTCGGGAGTACCCAATAGAACCTGATCGATTAATTTGCGAAGTTCCGGATTTTCCGGAGCCAGGGCCAGGGCTTTTTTCCAGTATTTGACCGCCATGATTTTCCAGTCGACCGCATAGTACAACGAACCCAGCATGGTGTAGGCTTGGGGATTATCCGAGTTCTTGGCAATGGATTGAAGGATTTGGTCCAGCGCCTGGGTATAGTTGCCTTGGAAAAACGCCGCCCGGGCGCGCAGCAAAAAGACCGTGCTTTCCGCTTCGGAGATGGTTTCCTGGGCGTCTGGCTTGATTCCCGGCATCTTCCCTGGCTTTCCCCGGTTTTTCGATTTCAGTTTTTTGGAAAGCCGGGTCAGGTTCTCGTCCTTGTTTTCCGGTCTTTGTTCCTCTTCCGGTTTGCGTTCGGGAACTTTTAGCACCCGCAGGTTATCGCCCCTGGCCTCGCTGAATTTTCCGGAAAGGCGCAGTTCCTGCGCCACGGCCTCGATTTCCACCGGAAAGGTGTCGGCGATCATCACCAGAATCTGGCGCACACGGGTGTAATCGGACACGATTTCCCGCTCGTTGCCTTTCCTGAGGATCACCTGCTGATGGAAGCCAGGCAGCTTCACTCGATTGGCTTGATTTTTGGACCGGCTGGAACGGAGGTAATTGACGTCCACCACCACATCGACCAGCTTGTCGCCGACCAGATTTCGGGCCAATGTGGTCACCCGCTCCTTGAGGAGGGCAACCTGGGCCTTGACGTTCACCCCCGGGGGGGCGGAAAATCCCTCCGCGGCATGCAGCACCGGCCGCGCCGTCAGCAGCATCAGCCCGCTCAACACAAGCAAATTCAAGCCGATAGGCCTGAAACCCTTCATCAATCCGGCGAAGAGCGCGGGCCGGCGAATTTTCCCTTGGGAAGCCATCATTTGCTTTCCTCTTTCGGCGGATTCTCGAGAAAGTTTAAGATGGTATGCACTTCCGAATTCGCCGGATCCAGCGCCGCCGCCCGTTCCCAGGCTTCACGGGCTTTTTCCAGATCGTTTTCAGTGTAGTAGACCGATCCCAACATGCCCATGTACCTGGAACGCACGCGGTTGTTGGGCGCCTTGTCGAAGGCGTTTTTCAATAGCCGTGCGGCGTCCTTCAGCCTGCCTTCATCGAAGGCCACCTGAGCGGACTCTTCGATGGTCAGCACCGGCGGAGGCTGCGCCGGGGCGGCCCGTGGGGGAAGCGGCTGCAGGGGCCGTCGTGTCTGGGGCGGAGGTTGGGGTCTCCCCGTGCTTTCCCGTCGTGCCGCTGGATCCTCGGGGGGTGGCCGGACGCCGGGGAGAATAGGTTTGCCGGGCCACATGGAGGTTTCATCGCCGGAAAGGTCCTTCTTTTTCTCGGATTCGGACGCCTTTCGGGCTTTCTTCAGCAAATCTTCTTCGGGGAGCACGGGCATCTGCCTGAACTTGGCCAGCACCGGGAAATTCTCCTTTTGCACTGTCAGCTTGTCTCCCCGCTCAAAATCCATCCGGGCGATGATGGGAATGATCTTGCGGAAAAACCGTTCATAATAATTGGGCAGGCTTTCATCGATGAGCGCTTCTATTTCCATGCGCACCGTCGCCGAGGTGGAGCCGGTGGCGATCAGGCACTGCTGGGAATGGATGAAAATGGGAAATCCAGGGAGTTTATGCTGCTCCTGGGTAATCGTCTTTTCGCCCGCGACGGTTGGCCGGCCCGGGTCCCAGACCACGTTCACCGCCAACACGTATTGCGCGGGAGACAGGTATTTGGACAGGGCGGCATCGATATCCCTGGTCATCTTTCTCTCGAACGAGGCGATGCGCTGGTTCAACACCCGGTTCAACAGGCGCGTGGATTGCGCCTGGGCCGGGGCCGGGAAAAACCCGTACCCACCGCCCATCACCGCCAGCACGGCGCCGATGAGGGCCGCCCGCGCCATCAACCTTTTAAAATCGCCGCGGTTGGTAAGGTTGTAGTATCCGTTCATCGTCGTTTCCCTTGGATCGGGATTGAAACCTATTTCCCGGAAGGTGGTTTCGCGGTTTTCTTTTGCAGCGGCGCCCTTCCCGGAAGCGGGGGTGGGGGGACGCCAGGATTTCTTCTGATGAATTCCTGAAATCCTTGCACTTCCGTGTTGCCGGGGTCCAGCAACAGCACCCGGTTCCACTCGGTGTTGGCCAGTTGATTGTCGCCCAGGGCGTAGTAGATGGAGCCCTTCATGGCCCTGGCCTGTATATGGTTGGAGTTCAATCGCAGCACGATATCCACCTGACGCATGGCGGCAAGGTAATCTCCGTTCACCATTTCCTGCCGGGCTTTATCCAGCGCCTCGGTCACCTGCAATTTTTGCAGGTCGATCGGCGAGGGCGCAGGGACGGCCGCCAGCCCGCCGGGCTGTCCGGTTCCCGCCGCGCCTTTGGCCCCGGGGGGCGGGGGCCTCAGCGGCCCCAGGGGAATTTCCAACTGGTAGGTCGGCTGATCGATATGGATCACGGTGATGCTTTCCTTGCCGTCGATCACGGTGCGGACGCGGACGATCTGCTCCCCGTTCACGGTCGACTCGACCACCTGGATCTGGGTATCGCCATGGCGGGTCAACAACACCGGCCGTTCTTCACCGTTGGCCTGGAATGTCCTTTGCGGCTGGTTTTTATCTTTGGCCGGCTTGCCGCCGCCGCACCCCATGAGCAGGCCAAAAACCAGTGGGAGCAAGGCCAAACCAGTCAACCACCTGCTGGAGGCCGCCCACTTAAAATCGAAAGCCGAAGCGTATCTCATATCCTGCTCCATCAATTGTGGCGGTTGAGCTCGAAGAGGTCGCTTCCACCGCCTCTTCCAGGAATTGGTTGAACGCGAACAACACCGACAACCGGTCGCCGACCACCAACTCCAAGCCGATCCGGAAGGAATTGGCATAGGACAACTGTGGGGACAGCAGCTTTCCGACCCCGGTAAAAAATATAAGCCGCGTGGTGCTGCTTGGCATTTGAATGATATCGAATCCCAAGGTCGGCACGATCAACAGACCCGAATCCAGGGAGTAAGTCAGGGACGAATCGTTTTCGTTGTTGTCAACGAAAAAAATCAGGTCCACCGAAAAAGAGAACCTGCCTGTCAGTTTAACCGATTCCGTGATGGAAAGCGCCAGGGCTCTGTAATCCTCCGCGACGCCCGCATCGGTGATCGGAAAGATCAACTCGCCGAAACTGACCGTGAAGGCCAGCCGCTTTGGTGCCCGCCGGCCGACCATCTCGTCCACCAGGATGATCGCCCCGGTTTTCGCATCCACCACCTTGAGGTAAACGATCAACTGGGCCCCATCCCGAAAAATTCCGATGTCGATGAACCCGTTGACCCCGAGCTTTTCGGCCAGGGCGCGCCGGGTTTCCTGATCGGGAATGCCCTTGGTGATCTTCAGGATGTTGCCCTCGATCCTGGTTTCAATCCTCCGGCATTCCTGACATTGCACCAGCCGCACATTCGGATTGGCCACGAACACCTTGTCCATGATGATCACTTCGGCCTTCTTGCGGAAATCCCCGTTGATGTTTTTGCCGAAATGAATGGAATTGATCGCCAGCGTCGGCGTGCGGGAGGCCACCTTGGAAAGGGAGGTGGCGAGCAGGGTTACCGCTTCCTCCAATTGAAACAGTTCCTCATCCAGGCGGATCGAGAACGATTCGTCCACGATCGGATCGGGAAATTTTTTCTTTGTTTCCGGCGCGGACGGGCTTCCCCCCCCGCAGGCGCTCAGCAGAAATGCCAGCAGCAACACGATTCCTGCCGTGAGGAACAGCATCCCGCGGCATCCCTTTCGTGAATCCTTCGGCCTTTGGTTCAACATCGACCTCCCTTGGTCAGTTGAAAATTGTTCAAAATCGTCCTGCCATCCTTATTCTTTTTTTCTTCCATCCAATCATTGTGCCACCGGCCCCCGGCGGCTTCCGCGTTGTTTTATTTAAACAACAATCCATACTCCTCGATTTTCTTCGGACGGTTCTTGAAAATGATTTCCACGCGGCGGTTCTTTTGCCGGGCGGCTCTCAATGCGCCACCCTTGAGCGGTTTGCCGAAATCGTCCTGATAGGACACCCGCGGCCGCTTGTCCGCATAGGCCTGTATGGACAAGCGCGCTTCCTCCATTCCGATCCTGCGCAGGAAGGCCGCCATATTGGAGGCCCGCGCCGAAGAAAGCTCCCAGTTGGTGGGAAAGCGCCTGGTGCGGATCGGCACATTGTCGGTATGCCCCTCGACGATGATCAGGTCGCCCTGGTGTTCCTTCAGGTCGCGCACCTTTTGAAAAAGCGGTGTGAGCCGCTGGAAGGCCCGCCGCTGCAATGTGTCCCCGCCGGATCGGAACAGAAAATCCGAAGGCAGGGTAATCACGCATTCCTCCTTGGAATTGCGCAACTCGAAATTTTGGTAAGCCTCCCGGTTTTCCTCGAAAAAGCGGGCCAGACCGGCACAGTTTTTGGGGGCGCTGGAAATAAAGGTCAACAAAACGAAAAATGCGAACAGGAGGGCCATCAAATCGGCGAAGGTGACCAACCACTCCTCCCCTTTTTTTTTCTTGCCCTTGAGATAGGCCGGTTTGGCAATGTCCATGGTTACAATCCCAAATCGCCACGGGCCAAAGCCGCTTTTCGCTCCTGCGTCATTTTGAGCCGCCGTTTCTTGGAGAGATAGATTTGCAGGTCCTGCTCGATCACGTCGGGCCGTTCACGGCGCTGGAGGTATAAGATGCCCTCCCGGATCATTTCATAAAGCCGGATGTAGCTTTCCTTGTTGCGCTCCACCTTGGCCGCAATAGGCAAAAAGAGCAGTTGCGCCAGCAGCACGCCATAGAGGGTGGTGATGAGGGCCACCGACATGCCGCCCATGATGTCCACGATTTCCGCATTCTCCCCCGCGGCCCGGCCCAGCATCAAAATGAGCCCCACGATGGTGCCCAGCATCCCGAAAGCCGGAGCCGCCCGCCCCATGTATTCAACCACCGAAATTTCCTGCTCCTGTTGCCAGTCGTAGTGTTGAATTTCCGAATTGATGATTTCCTCGGTCATTTCCGCTGAAACCCAATCCACCTGGACGAAATTCTCCATGGCGTCGCGGAGAAAATAGATGGGAATCGCGGCGACCTTTTCATCGGGAATCAACTCATTGCGGAAGCGCAGGTCCGCGAACTCCATCATCGACGCATAGACCACCTCGAAATCCTCATCCTGCTTTTCCTTGGCGAACACGAGCAGGAAATACCAAAAGGTGGCCAGCGCCCTGTGGAGCGGAAAGGCGATCAGGATCGCCGCATAGGACCCCCCCAGTACGATCAGGATGGATTTCAAGTCCAGGAAGCGGGTGATTCCGGCTTCCCAGGAGTTTTTGAAACTGGTCAGTTCGTCCCGCACCGCCTGAATTTGCTCATTGGGGGCGCTGGCTCTTTTCAAATCGTCCAGTTGCTGCTCAAATTGGGTCAGTTGATAAACGTAGTAGTTGGATTTTTGATCGGGCCAGGTGATGCCAAAAACGATCAAAGCCGCCCCTACAATAAAACCCACTGCCGTTCCGAGACGATCGAGCATGACTTTATTTCCGGGAAAAAGGTCTACCTCGCCAAACCACACGGGAGCCGCGCTGTAATATCCGATTGGCGATCAAATTCGCCCCTGCCGGACCCCAAATTCGCGCGGGCTGCCCTTGGATGGTTTTTCTTCAAGCAAATCAGGGACCAAAACACAAAAAAAACGTGTCATTCGATTTCCACCATCATCACCCGGAGGGGTCTTTCAATACCAACGGGGCTGCAAAACGTTATTTATGCTCCATGGGCCGCCAGGAAAATTTTCAACTTTTTCCCGCCACCCGAGGATATGAAATAAACGCTGAAAGCCATGAAACCGACCATAACAACCGCCTTCCAATAAATGAAGGACGAACTGCAACCGGTGGATAGGAAAAATACCACACTGAGTAACCCGAAACACCAAAACCCAAAAACCTTTATTCCTTTGATTAAACTCTTTCATATGGTAATGCCCAATTGGGTTGCCTAGGTGTTGCCGGCGGCTCCAATTGGGAAATGTCGGAAAACCATCCAGCCACGGCCGGATAAAAACAAGCCGGGAATCCGGTTGTATCCGAAGGAGGGCCCTATGAGATTCAAGGAGCAGACCATCGTCGTCACGGGGGCCGGTTACGGAATCGGCAAGTAGCCCAGGCTTTTGCAAGGGAAGGGGCCAACGTGGTGCTGGCCGCCCGCTCCAGGGAAAAGATGGAGTCCGTGGCTGAGGAATTGCGAAACCTGGACACCCGTCCCCTGGTTATGACCGTGGACGTTTCCTCCGAGGAGGACGTTAAGCGGTTGTTTGGGCGAGTGCGGGAGGATTATGACGGTTTGGACGTTCTGGTCAACAACGCGGGCATCGCGGGACCGACCGCCCTGGCGAGGGACGTCACCGCGGAGGAATGGAAGGAAACCCTCGACATTAACCTGACCGGAGCCTTTTTTTGCGCCCGGGAAGCCTCCACGATCATGATTGAACAAAGCCGGGGCTCCATCGTGAATATCACCTCGATTGGCGGGAGAATCGGTTATCCGCTCCGCACGCCTTATGCGGCGTCAAAATGGGGCATGATCGGTCTCAGCCATTCCTTGGCGGCGGAGTTAGGAGCCTATGGAATCCGGGTCAATGCGGTTGCACCCGGCCCTATCGAGGGAGAGCGCATCAACCAGGTCATCGCCGCACGGGCGGAGTCCGAGGGAATGACCTTCGAGCAGGTTCGAGAAGGGTTTTTGCAGCCCATTCCACTCAAGCGCATGCCGACGGAACAGGAGGTGGCGGACATGGTTTTGTTGCTGGCCTCCGATTCGACCTCAGCCGTGACCGGTCAGGTCATGCATGTGGATGGGGGTTTCCGCATGCAGTGAAGGGGCCCGCATTTGGACCGACCAATTCCCACGCCTCCGGAACGGACGCCAACCGTGGCGCCGTCTCAGCCTCCCGCGGCCGACGGAAAAACGGGGTCGCGTTTTTCCCGGATGGCCTTGGCGCCTTCGGCCACGTCATCGTCGAAGAAGGCCAGCATCTCCAGCGCCAGCGAATTGTCGAAGATGGGGCCCGCCATGCGCATCCAGTTGTTGAGGGAGCGCTTGGTCCAGCGGATCGCCATTTGCGGGCCGGTGGCCAGTTTGGTGGCCACTTCCATCGCCCTGGGCATGACTTGATCGGGCGGCACCGCCAGGCTGACCAGCCCGATCCGCTCGGCCTCCCTGCCGTCGATGAAGTCGCTGGTCAAGAGATAATACTTGGCCTTGGCCATGCCGCAGAGGATGGGCCAGATGATGGCGGCGTGGTCGCCGGCCCCCACCCCCAGGCGGATGTGGCCGTCGGTGAAGCGGGTTTCCTCGTTGATGATGCTGATGTCCGCCATCAGGGCCACCGTCAGCCCGGCGCCCACGGCCACGCCGTTGATGGCCGAGATCACCGGCTTGTCCAGGTTGATGATGTTGTAGACCATGTCGGAGGCCTCTTTGAGGCTGTTGGCCACGGCCTTGAAGTTGCGGATCTGCTTGTCCACCATGTCCAGGTCGCCCCCGGCGGAAAAGGCCTTGCCGGCCCCGGTGATGACCATCACCCGCGTTTCGGGGTCTTTGCCCACGTCGAGGAACACCTGCGTCAGCTCCCAGTGCAGGCGTTCGTTGGTGGCGTTGTATTTTTCCGGCCGGTTGATGGTGACCAGCAGGATGCCGTCGTTTTTCCGTTCGAACAGCAGGTATTGGTATTCACTGTAATCCATGGTCCATGTTCTCCGTGCGATGTTTCCGATAAAAAGATTATCCGGCTGCCACCGGACCGCCCGGCGCCGCGCCGACTGAAACCATACAATATGGGCCATTCAGATCAAGTGTTATTGGCGCCGCCGCACGGAATCGTTCCAGGGACCCCCCCGTTATTTCCGCTCCCCGCAATACAAGCGGCGGGTGGAGCTAAAAGGCATCGCTTCCCTGCTGGAAGAAACCGGGGTTGGAATCGATTTCCCATGGTGTGGAGTAAGGCAGCATGGGGTAGGGCGGCATGGGGTAGGGCAGCATGGGGCAGGGCGGCATGGGGCAGGGCGGCATGGGGCAGGGCGGCATGGGGCAGGGCAGCCTGGGCCGGTTCGCCGCCGGCGCTCCGAACCCGGCTTCCCCGATTCATGCCAGGGGTTGGCGCCCAAAAATCATCCACCCCGCTTTGACAGCGCCTGGAAATTTCAATATGAGAACTCCCTGGAGGCACAGAAAAAAACACAGAAAAAAACACCGCGAAACAGCACCGCGAAACAGCACCGGAGAAAGCCCCTTCGCACACACCGGCCAAGAGCGAGACACTTGGAGCAACAACGAGTCACCGTAACCGGATGCACCCTCAGCCTGCGCCGTGGCGGTTCGGGCGAGCCTTTGCTCTACCTGCACGGCGCGAACGGGGCGCCGGTGGAGTTGCCTTTCATGACCGCCCTGGCGGGCGATTTCGACCTGTTGGTACCCGAGCACCCCGGCTATGGCGCCTCGGACGATCCGGAATGGCTGGACACCATCCAGGACCTGGCATATTTCTACCTGGATTTCATCAAGCACCTCGGCCTGGAAGGGGTGCACCTGGCCGGCAGTTCCATGGGCGGGTGGATCGCCCTGGAAATGGCCGTGCGCAACACCGCGGCCATCCGCACGCTGACTCTCTCCGCGCCGGCCGGCATCCATCTCAAGGGGGTGCCCAAGGGGGATCTGTTCATGTGGTCGCCCGAAGAAACCCTGCGCAACCTGCTGCATGACCCGCAAATGGCGGAAGACGCCATCGCCGCCATGCCCGAAGGCCTGGAGGCCGACCCGGTTTTTCTCAAGAACCGCAGCACCGCGGCCAAGCTGCTCTGGTCGCCGCGTCTTTACAACCCGCACCTCTACAAATGGCTGCACCGCATCGACGTGCCCACCCTGATCGTGTGGGGGCGCGAGGACAAATTGCTGCCGGTGGCCTACGCCGAGGCGTTCGCCAAACTGATTCCGGGCGCCGAAACGGCGATTCTCGACCATTGCGGGCACCTGCCCTACCTGGAGCAGGCCGGCCGGTTCGTGGAACTGCTGCGCGGCCATGTGGCGCGCGAAACCGCCGGGCGGGAAAAAGCCGGGGCCGCGCCGAAGGTGAACCCATGAAATTCTTCTGCTTCCACCTGATGGCCTATGCCGACCTGGACCTATCCTTCATTGAAAAGCATCCCACCGCCTGGACCACGCTGCCCAACAGCTACTATGACCCGGAAAAGGGGCACCGGCTCTACAACCGTTATCTGGACGAGTTGGAATATGCGGAGGAATTGGGATTCGACGGCGTGGGAGTGAACGAACACCACCAGACCGCCTATGGCATGATGCCCTCGCCCATCGTCATCGCCTCGGCGCTGATGCGGCGCACCAGCCGGATCAAAATCGCCATCCTGGGCAGCGCGTTGCCCCTGCGCGATCACCCGCTGACCCTGGCCGAGGAACACGCCATGATCGACAACATCACCGGCGGCAGGCTGATCAGCGGGTTCGTACGGGGCATCGGTGCGGAATACCACACCTTCGGTTCCATCCCCGCCTTCTCCCACGAGCGGTTTCACGAGGCCCACGACCTGATCATCGAGGCCTGGACCCGCCCCGGTCCGTTCGCCTTCGAGGGCAAGCACTATCATTTCCAGTACGTCAACGTGTGGCCCAGGCCCTACCAAAAACCCCATCCGCCGATCTGGATTCCCTCCCAGGGCAGCCAGGAAACCATCGACTGGGCCGCCCACCCCAAGCGCAAATACACCTACCTGCACACCTTCAGCCCGTTGCCGGCGGCGGCGAAATACATGCAAGCCTACCGGGACAGCGCGGAGCGGCAGGGCTACCAGTCCTCGCCCGAGCAGTTGGGATGGGCGGTGCCGATCTATGTCGGCGCCAGCGACGAGAGCGCCCGGGTCGAAGCCAAACCCCATTTCGAGGCCTTCCGCAACCGCTTTTTGAAGATGCCCATCGAGATGCTGCTGCCTCCCGGTTACACCTCGGTGAGTTCCATGCAGCGCATGGCGGCCGTCAAGAAATCCCTCACCGCGGACATCACCATCGAATCGGCGATGGAACTGGGGATGATCCTCTGCGGCAGCGCGGCCACCGTGCGCGATCAACTGGTGGAACATCAAAAAATGCTGGGGTTCAACAACCTGTTGACCCTGCTGCACTTCGGCACCCTGCCCGAGGAGTTGACCCGGAGCAACATGGAACTGTTCGCCCGCGAAGTGATGCCCCATCTGCGGCCCCTCGGGGAAACCGGGGAATCGGCGGATCCGGCGGAACCGGGGGAAACCGGGGCCACCTGAACGGGAGCGCCCAGCGGTTCAAACGGCATCGCCAGAGCGCTGGCATTTTGGAAGAAGGGGGGGAGCGGCGGTAAAAAAAATCACCCCCGCTTCCCGATGGCCTCACGAAGCGCCGCATTGATGCGGCTCTGCCAACCTTGGCCGGTGGACTTGAAGTGTTCCAGCACATCATGGTCGAGCCGGAGGGTCACCTGGTCTTTGGTGGGGCGTTTTTGCGGGCCGCGCTGGCCTGGATTGCGTTTGGGAAGTATCGAAACGAGATCGGAGGGAAGCGCCTCGGCCGCGGGCCGGAATTCCTTCCAATCTTCCTCCGTCAACGGTCGAACTTCACCAGATTCATTCGTCAGCGGTTTTTTTTTCATAATCACTCACTTCCCTGTCATTTGCTTTTCGGAAACTGATAATGCGCACACCCCCCCTGTTATGGGAGTGAAGCACATGGCGTGGAGCCGATCTTCCAAAAAACCAAATGCCACCATTCGGTTTTCCGGATAAACCCGCCGGTCATCCTTGGCAATTAAGGCGGTTTCCCAATCGAAATTTTCCGCCAGGTGAAAAGGAAGATTGCGTTCCCGTGCATTTTTCTCGCTTTTCGCCGCGTCGAATTCGATTTTCATATTATATTGTTGCTACAATATAATCGGCGTCAACAAATTCTTTTCCCAAAAGAACTTAGGGGGGGAAAAAATTGAAAGCTTTTGAGAAAAGGCGGAATTCGTCAAGCAACCCAACCCTCAAAACATCTCGAAATATTCGCGCTGTTCCCACTCGGTGACTTCGGCCTCGAAGCGCGCCAGCTCGGCCTGCTTGATGTGGATGTAGTAATTGACGAAGGAGCGCCCGAACCCGGCGGCGAAGCAGTCGTCGGCGCGCAGGGCCGTCAGCGCCTGATGGAGGGTCTTGGGAAGCAGCGGGGCCTGGGTGTTGTAGGGGGTCTCGGCGGATGGGCCGGGATCCAGCTTGCGGGCCATGCCGTCCATGCCCGCGAGGATCTGCGAGGCCATGTAGAGATAGGGATTGGCCGCCGGTTCCCCGGCCCGGTTTTCCAGATGGGTGTCGCCGCCGGCGGCGCTGCCGACCACCCGCACCATCGCGCCCCGGTTGTCGCGTCCCCAGACCGCGCGCTCCGGCGCCAGGGAGTTGGGCAGGTAGCGTTTGTATCCATTGATGGTCGGCGTACTGAAAGCGGCTCCGGCGGCGGCGTGCTCCAACAGCCCCGCCATGAAGTGGAAACCGGTTGGCGACAACACCGCATCGGTGGTGGGCAGAAAGGCGTTCCCGCCGGTGCCGCGCCCGGTCAGCGACTGGTGCAGGTGCCCTCCGCTGGAAATCACCCGGGCGATGCGCGGGCGGCACATGAAGGTGGCGTGAAAACCGTTGCGGCGGCAGATCTGCTTCACCGCGCTGCGCAGCAGCACCATGGTGTCAGCCGGTTCCAGCCCGGTGCCGTGCCGGGCGGTGAGCTCCACCTGGCTCGGCCCCAGTTCCACTTCCAGCGAGATCAATGGAATGCCCAGCGCCAGCAGATCGCGCCGCAGCACATCGAGTATCGGGTCGAGTTGATCGTAGCGGAGTTCGGTCAGCAACTGGTAGCCGTCGTTGACCAGGGAATATCCGGGAAGCACCCCGGGATGCGGCGATTCGCCCGCGTCCGGCCGGGGTTCCTCCAGCCGGAAAAGATGGAACTCCAGTTCGATGCCCGCCACGTAGTCGTACCCGGCGCCGCCCAGTTCCGCCAGCGTGTCCCGGAAAAGCTGGCGCGCGGCATAGGGCACCGGCTGGCCGTCGGTGAAATAGACGTCGCAGAGCAGCCACCCCGTGGTGGGCGACCAGGGCAGCACCCGGAAGGTGGTGGGGTCGGCCAGCAGCACCACGTCGGCCGCACCGGCGATTTTGCGCAAATCGAACCCTCCGCCATCGTCCGCGCCATCGCCAGTGTCATCGTCCGCCTCTTCCGGGCGAAAAACGGGGAACACCGTGCGATGGGAGGTGTCTTTCAGCAGCAGGGTGGAGGGAACGCCCACCCCCGAGCGCATGGCCCGGGGCGCCTCGCCGGCGACGATGGTTTTTCCGCGCAGCAGGCCGTGCAGGTCCGGAAAGGAGAAGCGCACCGCATCCAGCCCGCCGGCGGCCATGCGCGCCTCCACATCCCTCGCGGCGGCCTGCTGCGCATCGTCCCACAAGCCGTGGCGCTCGGCGAAGGTGTTGGCGCGTTCCTTCATGGGCCTCCCGTGTGCGTGGTTGGGCGGGGTGGATCCGCTGGGTGGAGCGGCTGGGTGGAGCGGCTGAGTGGAGCGGCTGAGTGGAGCGGCTGAGTGGACCGCTTGAGCGGAATTTGCGGGCGGATCGCCGCTACGGTTGCCGCTACGGTGCGCGCATCCGGCCGGATCGGCCGCCCAGCTCGAAGCGCGCCTGCGCCGCAGGTCGGTTTCCTTCCAATAGCGCTCCCAATCGTCCGCCGGGGCGATGCCGTCCATGGTGACCGGCCCCCGCATTTGGGCGGCCTCGGCCAGGGAGAGCACCATGGGGGGCTTTTGGCCCCGTTCGGCCTGGCCGATGGCGTCGAGCAGCAGACGGCGGTAATTGGCGATGCCCTTGTCGCTTGTGCCCAGATGCTCGCGGGTGCGGTCGTGGATCGGCCCCTGGGATTCGGTGGCCCACTGGCGCTTGCCGGGTTTTGCGCAGGCTCTCACCCTTCCCGATCGCATCCTTGCCGTTCAAGACGTCAAGGCAGCCAGCGGTCACAATGTTGAAAAATTGACGTAGGTCAAGGACAGCCCCCCCCCCGAAGGCGTAAATAGATTTCGATGGTCTTTCATCAGCAGGAAGAGGACAGATCAACTATGCACTAGCTTGGATGTCAGCAACCGGCAGCGATTCACTTACCGGAAATTTAAGCCAGCCTTTTCGCGAGAAAGATTTATGAAAACATCCTTCAACCGGCGCGAATTTTTGAGACGGATTTCCATCGTCGGCACTACCTTGACCACCACCGAGTTGTTATCGCTATCCATACTGCGACCGGTAAAGGCGCAGCCGAACCCGCTTGCATCGTATCCGAACACTGATTGGGAGCGGCTTTACAGGAATGTGTACGCTCATGACGATTCCTACGTGTTCGTGTGCACCCCCAACTGTACCCACAACTGCTACCTGGAAGCCTACGTTAAGAACGGGATCGTGACCCGTTGCGGGCCGACCCATAATTATCACAAGAGTACTGACTTATACGGCACCAAAGCCAGTCAGCGTTGGGATCCGCGTCACTGTAACAAAGGACTGGCCATCGTGCGGCGATTCCATGGCGACCGGCGGGTCAAAACCCCGATGGTGCGCCGAGGATTTAAGGAATGGGTCGAGCGGGGCTTTCCACGGGACAGTGATGGCCTGCCGCCCGCCGAACTCTTCCGGCGCGGTGAGGATTCTTTCGCCCGCATTAGCTGGGAGGAGGCCTATGCGTTGGCCGCGAAAACCATGGAGCACTTGGCCCGCTATTATTCCGGTGATGACGGGGCACGAAAGCTCGCCGGGCAGGGCTACCACGAGTCGATGATCAAAGCCTGCGAAGAAGCGGGCACGCGGGTGCTCAAATTTCGCGGCGGAATGCCGGTGTTGGGCGCCATAAAATTGTTCGGCCAATATCGCCAAGCCAATTCCATGGCTCTGCTGGATAGCTTCGTGCGGGGCGTGCCAAAGGGCAAAGCCAAGGGCGGCGTGGGGCTGGATAATTACTCCTGGCATACCGACCTGCCGCCGGGCCACCCCATGGTGACCGGGCAGCAAACGGTCGATTTTGATCTATGCAACGTGGAGTACTCCAAGGTGGCGGTGTGCTGGGGCATGAACTGGATCTCCACCAAGATGCCGGATGCCCACTGGCTTCTCGAGGCGCGGCTGAAGGGAACCAAGGTCGTGGTCATCAGCACCGAGTACAGCTCGACCTGCTCCAAGGCCGACGAGTACGTCATCATCCGTCCGGGCACCGATCCGGCCCTGGCCCTGGGCATCGCCCGGGAGATCATCGAGCACAAGCTCTACGATGAGAAATTCGTCAAGGGCCACACCGACCTCCCGCTGCTGGTGCGGATGGACACTCAGGAGTTGCTTCGTGCGGGCGACGTGCTACCGGGATATAAGCCAGCCAAACTAAAGCGAACCCGCGTGCTGTCCAAGGGGCAAAAGGTGCGCCCCTATGATCTGGATCAAGGCCGCCCCGTCATCACCGAAGCCCAGCGCAACGCATGGGGCGACTTCGTGGTCTGGGATGTGAAAAAGAGCAAGCCCGCTCCGGTCAGCCGGGATGATGTGGGGCGGCATTTTTTCAAAAAAGGGATTGACCCAGCCCTGGAGGGCGAATTTGCCGTGAAAATCAAGGGCAAAGCCGTCAAGGTGCGCCCCGTGTTCGATCTGGTCCGCAAGCACCTGCGCGATACATGGTCCCTCAAGAACGTGCAAAAGGTCACCTGGGCGCCGCCCAGCGCGGTACGGAGCTTGGCCAGGCAGTTCGCGGCAAATCCGGAAGGAGTGCTCTTCATCACGGGAATGGGCCCCAATCAGATGTTCAATGCCGACCAAAAGGATCGGGCCATCTTTTTGGTGGCGGCCCTGACGCGCAATGTCGGCTTCAAAGGCGGCAATGTGGGCAGCTATGCGGGCAACTACCGGGCGGCCTACTTTAACGGGATGCCGCTCTACATGGCGGAAGACCCTTTTTCCCCACAGACCGATCCCAACAAAATGCCGAAGGTGCGAAATACTGTCCGCATGCAATCAGCCCATTTTTACAACCATGGGGATACGCCGCTGATCGTCCACGGCAAGGTCTACAACGGAAAGAGCCACACCCCGTTGCCCACCAAAATGCTCTGGTTTTCCGGCTCCAACTCCCTGCTGGGGAATGCGAAGGGCCACTACGACGTTGTGATGAATCTGCTGCGCCACCCGGAATTTCGCGGGGTGCACGACGGCAAGAGGTTGATCGAAGCGGTCTTTGTCAACGAGTGGTGGTGGACCGGCAGTTGCGAGTACGCGGACCTGGTCTTCGCAATCGATTCCTGGGGCGAGTACAACGTCCATGACATCACCCAGTCCTGCACCAATCCCTTCATGCAGGTAATGCCGATCTCGAAGATTCCGCGGATTCATTCGACCCGGAGCGACACGGAGGTTTATGCCGGGGTGGCGGCCAAGCTTGCCGAAATCACCGGAGACAAGCGCTTTGTCGATTATTGGAAATTCATCGGGGAGGGCAAAGCGGTGCCCTATATTCAGCGCATTCTTGATCACAGCAACATCACGGCGGGCTATCGCTTTGAAGATTTGCTGAAGAAGGCCGAACAGGGAATCCCCGTGATGATGATGGGGCGCTCCTACCCGAAGCACATCGGCTACGAACAGAGCGTGGAGGATCTACCCTGGTACAACCGCACCGGGCGGCTTGAGTTTTTGCGCGACGAACCGGAGTTCAAATTCCACGGGGAGATACTGCCCTTGCACCGGGAGCCTATAGACTCCACCTTTTACGAGCCGAACGTCATCGTGGCTGCTCCGCACCCGTTCATCAATCCCAAAACGCCGGAACAGCTCGGGTTTTCCTCCGACGATCTAAGCGGCGAGACCCGCCAGGTACGCAACGTCGTTTTGACGCCGGATGAGCTCTTGACCACACAGCACCCCCTGATGAGCAAGGGGTTTACCCACCAATGGATCACTCCCAAGTATCGCCACAGTGTCCATACCATCATGTCCGATATTGACATCCTCGCCGTCTGGTGGGGGCCCTACGGAGATTTTTACCGCCACGACCAGCGTATGCCCTGGGTGGGCGAAGGGTATTTGGATATCAACCCCGAGGACGCCAAGGAAATGGGAATCGGAGACGGCGATTATGTTTGGATTGACGCCGACCCCGAGGATCGCCCCTTCCGAGGTTGGCAGAACCGCCCCAAGGAGGCAAAGGTGGCGCGGGCGATGATGCGCGCCCGTTACTATCCAGGCACGCCGCGGGGCATCGCCCGCAGCTTCTTCCATTTTCCCGGAGCTTCCTTCGGGAGTGTGCGCGGCCACGAAACCCGCAAGGACCGTCTCGCAAAGAATCCGGAAACCGGCTACCAGGCAATGTACCGCTATGGCAGTCACCAGAGCGGCACCCGCTCCTGGCTGCGCCCCACCCTGCTTACCGATACACTGGTTCGCAAGGATCTGATGGGCCAACAAATTGGTGAGGGCTTCGCCCCCGATATCCACTGTGCTAACGGGGCACCGCGCGAATCCTTCATCAAAATAACGCGCGCCGAGGCAGGAGGTGTGGATGGGGAAAGCCAATGGCGGCCCGTCACCCTAGGCATCCGCCCCATGCAGGAAGATGAGGCGATGCAGACCTATCTTGCGGGCGGTTTCGTTACTGTGGAAAGGAGTTGAGCCATGGCCAAGGTCAAAAACTGGCAAATCGGGCGGGAAATGGAATATCCGTATGAAGAGGTGCACCCAAAGCGGCAAATTGCATGGGTCTTCGATACCAACAAATGCATTGCCTGCCAGACTTGCAGCATGGCCTGCAAAATGACCTGGACCTCGGGCCGTGGGCAGGAGTACATGTTTTGGAATAACGTCGAAACCAAACCCTATGGCGGCTATCCCACTCGCTGGGATCTCTCCGTGCTGGAAAAGATCGGCCCAGGCTCCTGGAAGAACGGTACGTATCACGGCAAAACGGTTTTTGAAGCGGCAGACCCGCAAAACGAAAAAGTCGCGGGTGTGCTGCCGAACGACCTGGATTGGGCCCATCCCAATATTGGGGAGGATCAGATCGTGGGAGGCTCCATGCCACGGGGAGAGCATGTGAACAAGCTACCGCATGACCGTTGGTTCTTCTACCTGCCACGCATCTGCAACCATTGCAGCTACCCGGCCTGTCTGGCCGCCTGTCCCCGCAAGGCCATCTACAAGCGGCCAGAGGACGGTGTGGTTTTGATTGACCAAAGCCGCTGTCGAGGCTACCGCCGCTGTGTCCGAGCCTGCCCCTACGGCAAGGCCATGTTTCGGTCCAACCACGGGGTCAGCGAGAAGTGCATCGCCTGCTATCCCAAATTAGAGAAAGGGATGCAGACACAATGCGTGGAACAATGTATCGGCAAGATACGAGGCCAGGGCTGGCTGAAAATGGATAAGAAGCCCGATCCCACCAACCCGATCGACTACCTAGTACGAATTCGAAAAATAGCGCTGCCGCTGTACCCTCAATTCGGCACCCAACCCAA
>JACZSY010000041.1 GCA_022573975.1 SAR324 cluster bacterium
TGACCGCCTACCTGACGGTCGTGGCGGACCAGGCCATGGAATCAGCCCGCGCCGCAGAGGCTGCGGTGATGCGCGGCGACGATCTTGGCCCTCTGCATGGCCTGCCATTTCCGATCAAGGACCTTGTGCCGACTGCCGGTATTCGCACGACATTTGGTTCGGCCGTTTACGCCGATAACGTCCCCGATAAAGACGACATACTGGTCACAAGGATCAAAGCTGCTGGCGCTGTGATCATCGGCAAGACCAACACGCCCGAATTCGGCGCGGGCTCGCAGACCTACAACGAGGTTTTCGGCGAGACCCTCAATCCCTACGACCTGGGCAAGACCTGCGGCGGGAGCAGCGGGGGCGCGGCGGTGGCGCTGGCCTGCGGCATGTTGCCCATCGCCGACGGCAGCGACCATGGCGGCTCCCTGCGCTGCCCGGGCAACTTCAACAACGTGGTGGGGTTTCGGCCCTCGCCGGGACGGGTGCCGATCTGGCCCCGCGGCATCGGCTGGTACCCCCTCGGCGTGCAGGGGCCGATGGCCCGCACCGTGGCCGACGCGGCGCTGATGCTGAGCGCCATCGCGGGGCCGGACCCACGCTCGCCCATCGCCGACAGCGAGCCGGGCGCGGTCTTCGCGCGGCCCCTGGAGCGCGATTTCAAGGGCGTGCGGGTGGCCTGGAGCCGCGACCTGGGCGGGCTGCCGGTGGACCCGGGGGTGACCCGTGCGCTGGAGGCGCAACGCCATGTGCTGGAAGACCTGGGGTGCATCGTGGAGGATGTCGAGCCGGAGCTGAAGGAGGCCGAGGAGGTGTTCTCGATCTGGCGCGCCTGGTACTTCCAGGTCAGCTACGGCCCTCTCATCGAAGCGCACAGGGAGCAGGTCAAGGACACGGTGATCTGGAACGCGGCGGAGGGCGAAAAGCTGAGCGGCGCCGACCTGGGACGGGCCGAGGTGCTGCACACCCAGCTGTTCGAACGGATGCGCCTGTTCATGGAGCGCTACGAGTTCCTGCTCTGCCCGGTCAATCAGGCCCTGCCCTTCCCGGTGGAGCAGCGCTTCATCGATGAGATCGACGGCGTCAAACTCCCCAATTACATTGCCTGGATGGCCTCGTGCTACCACATTTCCGTGCTCACCCACCCGGCCATCTCCGTGCCCTGCGGCTTCACCGGGGAGGGGCTGCCCGTGGGCCTGCAGATCGTCGGGCGCTGCCGGGCGGATTTTGCCGTGCTGCAACTGGCCCACGCCTTTGAGCAGGCCACCCGCACCGGCGAGCGGCGGCCGCGGATAGCGCTGTGAGGGCGGTTTTTCGCGAATTGGGAATTTCCCCGGGTTTGCCTGACCCGGTGTGTGGCGGTTGAGCGCGGGACCCGGTTGGCGTGCTGAGCTTCCCCCAACGCCTCGGCCTGCTCCGGTGGGTTTCCCTGATCCGTCCCCCCCTTGCATCCATCCGGTTTCGATGCTGGAACCGCTTCCCTGATGCCGCCAATATTTCCGCCGGTTGCCAGCGCGCGGTGTTGGGGAAAACTCAGCTGGCCGGCCCGGCTATTTCAGCTCGGAGACATCCTTGCCGTCAATGCGGTGATAGTCCTCGCCAGAGCCTAAACGCTCCCCCTCCTTGAGCAAGCCTTTGCCGGGGACATGATTGATTTCAATCCGAATTCCGTCCGGGTCCTCAAACAAGACATAATAATAGCCAGGCGCCCAGCCTCCCGCTTCCGGACCGCGGACGATTTTCGCATCGAGTTGGGACAACAGCGCCGCGGTCTTGTCAACGTCGCCGCGCGTGCGGGCGCGAAGACACAAATGATGGAGACCGGCCCGGTATTGCTCGAAAGGCGCGTCCTGATACTCCGGATCGCAGCGGCGAATGCCGATCGCCGTCCGGCCGCCAACGTGATAGCAAAAATCGGGGCCATCGAAGACCAGGGTCATGCCGAAATTCGGCAGCAGGGCGCAATAAAAATCACGCGCCTTTTCGAACTGACGGACGGTGAGGATGATGTGGGCCATTCCGTTGATGTCGATCACCGGTTCATCCCATCTCTTTTGTTGTCATGGCGTTGCTGAAGGCGCGTGGATTTTCCTGCCGGCCTTGCGGGCATTCCACGGCTTTCCCTCCCGGGAGCGCTTTGAGGCAGGGCAAAGTCTAACAGAACCCATGCCGAATGGGCATTGCGGGTGGACGCGCCGGAAGAAATTCAGGGGGCCGAAAGGAACGAGGGGTGCTGAGTGAAGGGTGAATCGAACACGGGGTGCGGAACGGTTTCGGCAGGCAATGGAAGGAATAAACCGGTATCCGTGCCAATGCTCGAACCAAGGAAAGATACCAATGCCGACGGGGAGATTCGAACTCAAGCGACCTATAATCACCGCAATATCAGTAACTTAACAATTCGATCAATCACTTGTGTGCTACACACCGTGTAACGGTATCACACGGTATGCCCCGGAATCAAACGGGTTTGTGTAGCAGGGTGTGTGACAAATTTGGGTGATGGATTTCAGGCGCCGTCTTGCCTTGCCCCGTTCCATGGCCCATTGATCGTTGAGCGCATTGCAAACCAGGGTGATCAAGATCGGGGCGAAAGTGGTCAAACATGCCCGCTACACCTGCTTCCAAATGGCGGAGGTGTCAATTTCACGGAACCTGTTCGCCGCCATCCCGAGACGGATTCGGTATTTGATGCGGCCCGTGCCGGTGAAACGGCCCAGCTTGCCGGTGAAAATAATGGCCGGTTTCGAAATCGAGAGGAAAATTGGTTCCGGGCTCCACTGCTCCGGCACATCTTGAAAACGGGCTAAGTTCCTCTCTAGGACCGTTGATAAGGAACGAAAGAACGGAATATTGTTGAATTCACTTCCAAAATTGTGGTAACGGAGGTTGGGGAAGTCGTTTGCGCCGTAACTGGCCGGTCATCTGGGAAATGTTGGATAAATTTCAAAATTGGAAATCAAATAATTCAATCCATCCCACAGGGAGGAAATTATGACTAATATTCGCACTAATTTAGTGGTGCTCGCTGCTGCCGTTGTATTCGCCACGGCTGGAGCAACGGGTGCTGTTGCACAAACCATTAGGGTCGGTGCAGCCAGTAACATTGGCGGGATGATCGTCTTTATTGCTCAAGGTAAAGGCTTTTTCGCTAAACATGGACTAAATGCTAAGGTTGTTGTTCGCAATACCGGCCCAGCTCTTACGAAGTCTCTAATGGCGGGCGAAATTGATTTCGCACCTGCAGCCTTTACCAACCTTCCCGTTGCTCTGGAAAAAGGTATCAAACTACGCGGCATTGTTGGTTATCTCGGCAGTCACTTTAATTCATCAGTAAGTGACAATAACGTCGGCATCCTGGTGCGTCCTGGTTCTGGTATTAAAACCATTAACGACCTGAGAGGTAAAAAAGTTGGTGTTGCTTTCGGCACGACCGGCGATTTGTACTTTCTGGGAGTTCTAAAAAGAGCCGGCATGTCTAAAAATGACGTTACGCGGATCAATGTTCGCCCACCAAGCCATGTTTCAACATTGGATTCCGGCGGTGTGGATGCAATGGTTGCTTGGGAGCCAAATATAACGAGAGCATTGGACAAAATTAAAGGTTCTACACTCCTCCTGCGCGGCGGTGGGTATGTTTGTTTCTGCGCGGGCATGCACGGTAAACCTGAGTTTGTTTACGAGGACCGTAAACGGACACAAGCTTTCGTAGATGCAATGGCAGAAGCCGCACATTTTCTGCGTGACCCTAATAACATTAAAGAAGTTGCTGAAATCGGCGCACGTTTTGTTCGTGGTATGAGCCCTGCTCTCGTGGAACGCACCTTGAAATTCGTCGTTTTTGATGCGCGCATCGGCGGCGGTACTAAAGCAGCCTTTAATTCTTCGGTAAAACTTCTCATTGCCGCGAAAAAGATGAAGCGTCCCTTCGATGCAGCTAAATATCTGGATACGTCTTTCATCGACAGCACTATCAGGCGCCATCCAGAATGGTTTTCTGATTTGAAATAGGCCTTTTTAAGGCCTTATCAAATAGGGTGCGGCTGAGACGTCGTACCCTTTCTACGGGTCTTCCCCAGAGAAAGTGGGCCAACTTTATAGTTAGGAAATGGTGGACCAGAGATGGCGAACCGAAGGCCCAAACCAGAAGAAATCGTAACGATGCCTAAGGCAGGGTGATGCGTTTGCCGCACCGGGCAAGACGCGGTTTGATTCGTTCCGGGAGAACGCGTGCTGTGAGGACTTTACCGCCCGTTTCATGGATGAACTGCTGAACAGGGAAATCTTTTACTATTGATGGAGGCGCAGATCATCATCGAACAATGGAGGAAACACTACAGCACGAAGAGGCCACACAGTGCGCTGGGCTACCGCCCACCGGCCCCCGAGGTCATCGTCCCGATGGACTTCAAACCGGCCTCGCACTAACATTGACTCTGGGCCACTAAAATTGGTCCGATAACTACTTAAACGAAGCCACCCGGAAATATCTCATGCCTGCTAAGTTGGTGGTCACCGACCTCACACACCATTATCCAGATGAATATACCGGCGAATCGGTTCATGCCCTGGAAAAAATCAATCTTGAAGTTAATGAAGGTGAATTGGTCACTGTCGTCGGACCGAGTGGTTGCGGCAAATCAACGCTTCTCAATATTCTTGCTGGCCTGTTGCCCTATCGCGAAGGTAACGCCAGCATGGATGGTGTAAAGATACAGGGTCCAAGTTCGGAACGCGGCGTCGTCTTCCAGGAACAGGCCATATTGCCGTGGCGATCGGTTGCCAAAAATATCGGGCACGGCCTGGAACTAAAAGGCGTGCCCAGGGGCGAACGCGAAAAACGGGTGAGCGAATTCATCAAGCTGGTCGGCCTGGTCGGTTTCGAAGACAAATTCCCACATGAACTGTCCGGCGGCATGAAACAGCGTTGCGCGGTGGCCAGAACCTTATGCGCAGACCCGGCTGTAATGCTGATGGATGAACCCTTCGCGGCGGTCGACGCGCAGACCCGCATAACCTTGCAAGAAGAACTGAACCGCATCGCCATTGCCACAAAAAAGACCATCCTCTTTATCACCCATTCGGTTGATGAAGCAGCATTCCTGGGGGATCGTTGCTTCGTATTTACCGCGCGCCCCGGGCGCCTGCGGGAGATTGTCAATATCGACATCCCCCGCGAAAAGCGGATCTGGGCTGATATGAACAACGACCCGCGGTTTATCGAGGCCCGCGACAAAATCATGCGCCTTGTGCGTGAAGAGGTCTTGGTTTCAAATGCGTAATAATCTCAACCGATTCCGGGCCTTCTGGCGCCATTTTCCGGCGGCAGGCGCGATCAATTTGGCGTTGATTATCCTTTGCATTTTGTTGATCTGGGAATTGATTTCCAGCACCATCGATAATCCGTCCCGCTATCTTCCTTCACCGATCCTGGTGGCTCTTTCGTCGGTCGACATGATCTACAAGGGATTGCTGCCGAGTTATTTCGGCGACACCCTCATCCGGCTGATCACCGGCAGTTCAATTGGGCTGGCGCTGGGTATCCCGTTTGGCCTGATAATTGGCATCAATCGTACATCCGCCGATATTTTCTACCCGGTGATGAATTTTTTCCAGTCGGTTTCCGGGATAGCCATTTTCCCGATCGTGGTAATCTGGTGGGGGAACAGCGACACCACGGTGTTGGTGGTTATTCTTTATACCAGTTTTTTTCCGATCGCCTTTACGGTGCTATCCGGCGTCAGGGAAGTACCGATGCAGTATATCCACGCCGCCCGCACCATGGG
This sequence comes from SAR324 cluster bacterium, assembly GCA_022573975.1. Lineage (GTDB taxonomy): Bacteria > SAR324 > SAR324 > SAR324 > JACQKK01 > JACZSY01. The sequence goes on from JACZSY010000041.1 coordinate 5,775, forward strand.
AGCAACGCGCTTCCAGGTGATCCGGGACGTGCTGTTGCCGGGGTCGATGCCGCATATTGCAACTGGTTCCAGGCTCAGCATCGGTTTTGCCTGGCGGGCGGTGATTGCTGGTGAAATGCTGGCCGGGCGTGAAGGCCTCGGCTGGATGATTTTTACGGCCCAGGATGCCGACAAAACCAGCGAGGTGATCCTCGGCATGGTGATGATCGGGGTTTCCTGGATTGTCCTTGATCATTATCTGCTGCGCCCCTTGGAAGCCGACACGATTGAACGATGGGGGCTGGTCCAGCGATGAACATACTTCAATCCATTTCCATCGGCGTGCAGCGCCGTTTCGGTCGGCAGCGTTTACGGAAAATTTTCCTCGGTTCAATTCCTTTTGCCGTGATCATTTTTGCTTGGTTTATGAATGGCTATATGGGCTGGTTTCCGCCGGTTTTCATACCGCCGATTGGCGAGGTCTGGGCCTCGTTCTTCCTGCTGCAAGAAGACTGCCCTGGTATTGGCGCAATTGTCGCGCTGGATCAGAGGTGCCTGATGTCGACCCATATTCTGTCCAGCCTGAGCCGGGTGATTTTGGCCGCGGTAATTGGATTGCCTGCGGGGATTGCCTTGGGCATTGTGGCCGGGATGAGCCGCCCAATTTCGAAATTTCTCGAACCGATCGGCATCTTTGCCAATTCGATATCCGGCATCGCCTGGATTCCGCTGGCAATTGTCTGGTTTGGGGTTGGCTGGAAAACCACCTTGTTCATCTTGCTCAATACGATTTTCTGGTTGCTGTTTTTCAATTCGATGATGTGTGTGCGCACTGTTTCTCGGGTTTACGAACAAAGCGTGCTGACCATGGGTGGCAGTCGGTGGGCGGTGATCCGGGATGTCTTTCTACCGGGTGCCATGCCGTCCATCATTACCGGTATACGATTGGCCCTAGGTTTTGGCTGGCGCGCCCTCATCGCAGCAGAAATGGTAGGTGGCGACAGCGGCCTGGGCTTCATGATTTTCTCTTCCGCGGCGGAATTCAGAATGGAAGAAGTGTTCCTAGGCGTGATCATCATTTCGCTGATCTTCCTGGCCACCGATAGATATCTGCTTGCACCCCTGGAAAAATGGACCATCCTTAGATGGGGCCTGATCTGGAAGCCGACCTGACATGTCTAAAACCATGCAAATTAGCCGCCCGACCCTCATTAAACGGTCCTGGCATCGCCGTCGTGAAATCCGCTTTATGCTGTTTGTCGCGGCCATGTTGGTAATATTCTGGAGCTGGGGTTTAATCCAAGGGCCATCGCGCATCGCCCCCCCGCTCGCAGAAAAGATCAGCCAGGGAAACACTCCCGTGGACCTGGTGGTAACATCAAAATTCCCTGCGGAAGAATTCCATATGGGCATTTATCAGGAAATCGGGGAGATCCGTGGCGTTGAGCGAAACGATACTTTTCTGTACCGAGTGAAACCCGCCGACGTCCGCATGCTGTCTCGCAAATACTGGATCGAAACCATCCGCATCGCGCCCCCAATTAAGCCCTAAGGACACAGCCCGCATCCGGAAAGAAAAATCTGTAAAAATGCTGATGCCGACGGGGAGATTCGAACTCCCTCATCCTTTTATCACCGCGATTTCAGCAACTTAACAATCCGATCAATCACTTGTGTGCTACACACCGTGCGACGGTATCACACGGTATGCCCCGGAATCAAACAGGTTTGTGTAGCAGGGTGTGTGACAAGATTTGGAAAATGGAAGATTGAGCAGGGGAGGACTGAGCGGCACCATTTTAATTAAGATGCGGCAGGCTCCGGCCAAGGATTTGGTTGTGGGTTTGAAGCAACCAGGACCCGCTGCGCCGCCATCCTGGGGCAGAGGGTGCGGATCACGCCCCTCCTAGCAACTCAAGCAGCCGAGAGGCGAATTCAGCCAGTTCGTCGGCCAGCGGGGCGTCCAGTCGATCTGGTGGGACAGTTTGTACAAAGGTTGATCGTGATCCAGAATTTGATCCAGATGCGATTGGAACAGTTCCAACTCGGACTTGGGCTTTTTCGGCGTCATCAATCACCAGCTTTTGGGTTGATCTTCCATGATCCTGGTGATTTTATACCAGGGTTACTCCAAATAAGGACATCCAAAACAACGGCTTATGCTGTTTTTCAGGGACGACGAGGTACTAAAGCGGTAAATCTTCTACACTCTGAAAGAGGCCCAGTTCATCATCGAGCAGTGGAGAAAGGAGTACAACCAGATCAAGCCACACAGCTCGCTGGGCTACAGATCGCCAGCTCCAGAGACCGTGGTGCCTTGGATGGTCCCGGCAAGGGGTAGTGATCCTTCGGGACCAATATACGAAAGTGGTAGAATAACCGGGGGCAGGTCAATGGAGGAGAGGCGAGTCACACGATCCCCTTTATGGAGGCCACATCCCTTCCCGCAATTTCGTGCATGGTTAGGGAAGCCAGCAAGTAGGAAAGGGTAGATTCCGCTCCCTGGTTAAGATTGATTCCGTCAGCGCCAAGGCCATCGAAACACCCGCCTGTTTTTAAGTCACAGATTACCTCTTCAATATCATTCACGCCCATGAACCAGGAAAAACAGCGCTCCGCTTCACGCCGCCATTCTTCCTTACCGCTCAGCCAGTAGGCCGCAGTACACGCCCAGACCAAACACATGGCTTCCACAGGCTGCTGGTCGAATTGGGCTTTCTTTCCGCCCCGCACCAGCCATCCGCGGTTGCCGATAACCGAAAGGTGTCCTTCAGGAGCGGTCTGAATGTCCAGCAGCCAGGTGAGCACAGCGATTCCCTTTTCGAACATTGGCTGATTGTCCAACAGAGAACCTGCAACCATCAGCGCGTGGGGGAGCTTTGCGTTGGAATAGTTCACAGTGTCCTCAAACCAGATCCAGTCGTTCGAAGCATTGGCCTCGAACCGATGCAGCAATTTTCTTGACAGTGCCTCCAACACACGGCGGGCGGATTCATGATTGGGATTGTGGCGGAGGAAGTGATAGATGCCGATGATGCTGAACGCCCAAGCACGGGGGTATGTCAATTTCTCCGTGGCGGGGAGTGCCCGTTCCATCAGGTTAAGAGCCATCGCCGAAATCAGTTTATGCGGGGCGTGTCGCGCAGTGAAACCAAGACTCCAGATAGCCCGGCCGTGGCAGTCTTCACTCCCTTTTTCATTCGACCACTTGCGGTCGTAAGACATGAAATTACGGAAAAATCCGGTTGACGAATCAAACGCATCCAGGACAAACGAAAGATATCTCTTGATCAGGGGAATGACGGATTCATCTTTTCTCAGGCGGTAGTGGTTACAGACCACGATTAGCGCACGGGCGTTGTCATCGGTGCAGTACCCTTCACTCCTGTTGGGAATGTCATAGGTGGCATGCTGAAGTATTCCAGTATCGTCTGTGAGCACCAGTATATGCCCCAGGTTGATTTCCGGAACCGTGTCGAGAAACTTCTGCGCAGGGGGGCGCTTTTCAACGATTTCGAAGATTCCTTTCCTCGGAACCTCTCTTGTTGCTATAAACTCATCCACAAGACTCAGGTAGTCGCGGGCGACTTGCTTCCAAATCATGGAGCGGCTGAACTGGTAGGCTGCTGTTCGCATGGCCTCCCGCTCCACGTCGTTTGAAAGGAGCCGGCCAATCGCCTTGCTCAGGTCTTCTGAATTTCCGAACGAAACGAGGCAACCGCGTCCGTTGCCAAGCAACTCCTCGGCATACCAATAGGGAGTGGAAACAACTGTATTCCCAGCGCCGATGGAATAGGCAAGCGTTCCAGATGTTATCTGTTCCTGCTGGGTGTAAGGAGACACGTATATATCTGATGCCAGCAGGTATTCAACGAGATCCTGCAGATCGACAAATTGGTTGTGAAACAAGACATAACCCTCCATCCCCAATTCTTTGGCTATGTACTGGAGTTTGAGCCGATAGTCTTCGCCCTGTTCCCGCCTGATATTCGGGTGAGTTTCACCGAGAACCACGTATATTGCATCGGGATGCTGTGAGACAATATCCGGCATCGCCCGGATCATATCTTCCACACCCTTGTTCGGGTTTAGTAGCCCGAAAGTGAGCATCACCTTGTGGCCTTCAAATCCAAGCTTCACTTTCATTTTCTCAGGGGATTGCAGCGGCAGGTCGGGAATTCCGTGGGGAATGTACTTCACTTTTTCGGGAGGCGCGCCATACACATCTTGCAAAATTTGTTCAGCTTTGTGGCTCATGACGACGAGGTATTGCGAACAGTCAGCCAATTCCAGCAGGACCTGCTTCTGACTTTCGCTGGGCTTGAGCAAAACTGAGTGAAGGGTGGTGATCAGGGGAGACCTGAGGTTTCTGACAAGGTGTAAGATGTAGGCGCCGGCTTCACCACCGAAAATCCCGTATTCGTGCTGAAGAATTACGGCATCGTGGTGCGCCGTGTTTAAGAATTCCGCGGCGCGCAAATACTCCGCCTGGACATTTGCCGAAACCGAAAATTTCACACGTTCCGGATACGAATATCCTTCCCGAATATCCGTCATGGCTACCGCGATAACTCCGTCAATTTGCGCCTGATTTTCCAGGGCAAGCGCCTCCGCCAAATCTGTCGTGAAGGTGGCGATGCCGCACCGCCGTGGCAGGTAGTTGCCGATCAGTGCCAGGTCGTAGGTTTGCTTGGTTCCGGATATAATGTGGGTCTCCTCGATACCTTGGGATTCAAATTAGACAGGTTCGCAAGGAAAAGAACGGTGGTTCCTTATTCCACGGCACCCCTTAGTCCGCATCGTTTGCTCTGAAGCCGCGACATGGTGGAGGTGGAAAATGGCCCCTCAAAGCAGACGAGCGGAGAAATCCGTGCGCCGAAATGGGGACGCCATAGCGTATCCCCATTTCCCACGCCATGCAAATCTTGCTTGAGAACAGGAAGTCACAGGGACTCAAGATGATATTAGCGCGGAGAGCAGGTCTCCTACCGAGACCACCGCGATGGCCGATGCCTGGTCCGACATCGCATAGGGAATGATCAGTTCTTCGTTATGAATGAGCGCGCCGCAACTGTAGACCACATTTGGAACATAGCCTTCCCGCTCATCCCGATTGGGAACCAGCAAGGGATCCCTCAGCTTTCCAATCACCCGGTTTGGCCTGTCCAGATCCAACAAGATGGCCCCGATAAAATACTGCCGCATGGGACCAACGCCATGGGTGAGGAGGAGCCATCCTTCAGGGGTTTCGATGGGAGAGCCGCAATTCCCGATCTGAATGAACTCCCAGGGTTCGACCGGCTCCTGCAGGCGCTCCGCCTCCTCCCAGAAATGGACATTATCGGAAGTCATGATGTACATATTTTCGCCGTCCACCCGCGAGATCATCACATAGCGCCCATTGATTCTTCGCGGAAAGAGGGCCATGCCTTTGTCTTTGGCATACTCTCCGTTGAGCGTAATCATTCGGAAATGCAGAAAATCTTTGGTGACGATGATCTGCGGCAGGATGCTCCTGCCATCAAAAGCGGTACAAGTTGCATAATAGGTTACTTCCCCATCGTCATCGACAAAGCGCACGAAGCGGGCATCTTCAATGCCACTGCTTTCATTTTCCGAGACCGGAAATATCACGCGTTCGGAAATACTGTGCTCCTGATCGAAGCGGATTTCGTAGTTGGAGCGGGCAAGCCATAGCATGTGGTCAATGGTTCTTTTATCCATGGCCCGCAAATGCTTCGGTTTTTTGTACCCGTCGCGGGCTTTCATCAATTCATCATATGTGAATTCCTCTTTGAGCTGCGAAAGGATCGTTTCCGAGCACTCATTTTTCCACCCCATCTCGTCGAGCTTGCGATTGAAGTTTTCCAAATAGTATTTCTGATTCTTGACTTTTTCGGCTCGCTCCACGTAACGGCTGACAGGATCGAATACGGTGGAATTGTCTTGCTTGAAAACACCACTTCGGAACTCGATTGAGGAGATATGGCCTTCGCCCGTGGAACGAAAACTCATCACGAACCGGAGCTCTCCCGTCCCGAGTCCGCTCTGGTCCGGATGTGGAACTATGGACGGGTTAAAGAAAGCTGCTGACTGGATGGAATATTCATGGGTGAAATAAGCGCCGATAAGCAGACGTTTTTTGTCGGTGAGTTTATGTTCTGAGGGTATGAAACGGCGTACCCGTTGGAAATTTTCTTTGAAGGCCTCCAAAATATCCTTGTGCCTGCTTTCAAAATTCCGCTTGAGCCCCTCCAGGACATGCTCGGCATCGATGTCTGACAAACTGATTACGCGGTCGATGATGTCGCGGATACGGTCTTCTCCCCCCGGGAAAAAATGTTTAGTGATCACACGTGATGAGTCAAGGCGGAAGACTTCCTCCCGGCGCCTTGCTATGATCGTAACACTATTCATATTGTGACTTCCTGTGCCGTGGATGAGCGACGGGCAAAGCCTCACGCTTTATTGAACGATGATCCCCCATGGACTGCCTGAGAATCCAATCGGATTTCCCTATAGAGGCTCTCTCGCGCGAGTCAAGCACAAGTCCGCGAGATCAGCAATAGAAGCTGTCCCGACACACATTACCGTATCGGCAGCTCCCCAATAGATTTTTACCGTGCCGTCGTCTTCCGGGACAACTCCACAGCTAAACACCACATTCGGCACATAACCTGTCCGCTCCCAGGGAGCATCAGGCTCAAGAATCCATTCATCAGCCACGCCAATGATGCGCTCCGGGTTATCCAGATCGTGAAGGGCAACCCCCATGCGATAAACTGCCCCTCCCATCGTTTGAAACACCCCATGGTAGATGTGTATCCAGCCTTTTTCGCTCAGAAAAGGGGGTGCCCCCGGCCCAATCTTCATCTCATCCCAGTGGTATTTCATAGGGTTCATGATGACTCGGGAATTTCCCCAGTGGATCAAATCCGGCGAATAGGAGATGCAAATAGGCCACGGGTTGATTTCCGAGTGGGGCCGGTCGAGGCGAACGTAATAGCCGTCGAACTTTCTCGGGAAAATCACGGTATTGCGCATATCCGGCTGGGAAATGAAAGCAATTCGCTCGACCTTATCAAAATCCTGGGTTCGAGCCAGACCGATTCTTACGCCGTGTCTTGAATAGGCGCTGTAGGTCAGCAGGTACTCACCTTCACAGGGGCAAATGCGCATATCCTCAACCCCATATTCCTCGTATTCGGCAAAAACCCCTTCTGTCGCCGGTTCGAGAAACGGTTTTGGGTGTACTACAAAGGAAAAACCGTCAACGCTTTCGGCAAGTCCAATGATCGAACGTCCGTTCTGGCGATGAGACCGAAAGAGCAATATATAACGGTCCTGGTACTTGCAAGCCCCTGCGTTATGCACAGTGGCGACCGGGTAGGGAATATCCTCTTTGGTCAAAATGGGATTCTTCTCATATCGGCGAACAAGTCCAGCGTGATTTTCCACCACGACTTTTTCTCCATTAGCAGGCTGCGGAAATTCGGGCTGAATCCATTATAACGGGTTTAACCCCACAAAGATTGCTTTTCACGGAGGAAAAGTCATGCGCGGACACGATACCCAGCAAACGGCAATGTTCAGCTACATTTCTTTGGAGGAGCGCATTCCCTCCGATCACCCTTTGCGGGCCATCCGCGCCATGGCGGATCGGGCGCTTTGCTCCTTGAGCCCGCTGTTTTCCAAGTTGTACCCGCCGACGGGCCGCGAGTCGATTCCGCCCGAGCGGCTGCTGCGGGCGCTTCTTCTTCAGGTGCTCTATACCATTCGCAGCGAGCGGCAGTTGATGGAGCAGATGCAATACAACCTGCTGTACCGCTGGTTTGTGAACTTGAACATGGACGATGGGGTGTGGGACGTGACGGTTTTCACCAAGAACCGTGATCGCCTGCTGGAAGGCGAGGTCGCCCAAGCCTTCTTCGAGCAGGTGTTGGCGCAGGCCAGGGGCGCCAAACTGTTGTCCGATGAGCATTTCACGGTGGACGGCACGCTGATCGAGGCCTGGGCCGGCCACAAGAGCTTCAAGCACAAGGACGCGCCGCCCGCGCCCCCGCAAGACGGAACACGCAACCCAACGGTGAACTTCAAGAAGGAAAAGCGCTCCAACAAAACGCACCGCTCCACCACCGACCCCGAGGCCCGTCTGTTCAAAAAATCCGAGGGCGCCGGAGCCCAACTTTGCTACATGGGCCACGTGCTGATGGAGAACCGTAACGGCTTGGCGGTGAGCGGGCGCTTGACGCAGGCCGGCGGCACCGCGGAGCGGGACGCCTGCCTGAACATGCTCGAAGACCTGGGCGGTAACCGGCGCATTACCCTGGGCGGCGATAAAATTTACGACGTGCACGACTTTGTGGAAACCCTGCGCAGCCTGAACGTCACGCCTCACGTGGCCCAAAACGACACCAACCGCAAGAGCGCCATCGACGGCCGCACCACCCGCCACCCCCGATATAAGGTCAGCATGAACAAACGCAAGCGGGTCGAGGAAATTTTCGGCTGGCTCAAAACCGTAGGAATGATGCGCAAAACAAGACATCGAGGCATGAAGAAAATCGAGTGGATGTTTACCTTCTCACTGGCGGCCTACAACTTGGTGAGAATGCGAAACCTGGTGCCTGCAAGGTGAATACCAGGGCCGATCTGCGCCCTTTGAGCGCATTTTGGCCCGAATCACCCCCGATTGGGGGGTGAAAAGAGATTGCATCGAATGAAAAATGCCTTCATTGGGCTGGAAATCTGATGATGAGGGTAGCAAAGCGAGGCAAATACCCTAATTTCCGCAGCCTGTTAGGTCTGGCATGGGTGTTACGACGCAGGAGGCAGCCTGTCGAGCCCTCCCGCTCCTCTCAAGATCTCGCGGTAAACAGAAAGATACCCGTCAACCATTTGCTCGGATGAAAACCGCTTTTCAACCGTCCTGCGGCACTCTGCCCGCTCAATTGATCCGATCTGAGCAACGGCCTCCACGGCGCCATCGACGTCCCGGACCAGAAAACCGTTGGTGCCCGAAGTGATCAGTTCAGGCATCGAACCTCGATTAAAGGCAATTACCGGAGTGCCACAGGCCATCGATTCCACTACTGCCAGTCCAAAGGGTTCCTCAAAATAAATCGGATGGAGCAGGGCATAGGCTTGGCGTAGTACGCGATTTCGTTCCGTCGGCCCGACGATTCCGATGTATTTCACCTGATGGTCATCGATATGAGGTTTTACTTGAGTATCAAAATAGTCCTGGTCCTGGATGATGCCGGCGATAATCAATCTTCGTTTTGAGCGTTTGGCGACTTCAATTGCTTCCCGGGTTCCTTTCTCCGGGTGGATGCGCCCGAAGAAAAGGAGATAATCTTCGGGACTGGGGTTGAAGTCAAACTGTTCAAGTTCGATACCGTGATGAATGGTCCGCAGATAGTTCAACTTCTCGCTCCGGTCTGCATCGCTGATCGACACATAGTGGGTCTTGCCATTGTATTTTTCGTAAACCGGCAAAATTTTAGGAGAGGAGAACCCATGGATGGTCGTTAAAACCGGTGTTTTAACCAATGCGGAATAGCTGAGCGGCAAAAAATCGAAATTGTTGTGGATGAGGTCGAATTCCCGGGCCTGCTCAAAGACCTCAGCAATATGCAGGCACTCCCAAACCTTGGGGATGATGCTTTTGTCTTCTTCATAACCGGATCGACATACACCTCTCAGTTCTGCCTGGGTCAAAGAATCTTTCGTGGCAAACAAGGTCACCCCAACGCCCCGGCGCACCAATCCTTCCGTCAGCACTGAGACCATGCTTTCCCAGGGTCCATAATGCTGAGGGGGAGTTCGCCAAGCGATCGGCGATAACATCGCGATTCTCATCTCTTTACCTTCCGAGGGGATATCCCCTCCTCCGTGGTATTTATCCGGCACCCCTTGTTTATGGTGAATTATTGCTTCACTGGGTCCGGGTGCGATCGGATTTTGAATCAACTCCTTCCGTAGTCGTCCTCGCGCCGTTCGATGTCATCCTCGCCAAAGTAGTCGCCCCGCTGAATCTCGATGAAAACGAAAGACGCCTGGCCTGGGTTGCGGATGCGGTGCCACACCCCCTGGGGAATGTCCACGGCATCACCCGGGGCAAATAGGATCTCCTCATCGTCCCGCGAGACGACGGCCCGCCCTGAAACGGCGAACCAGTGCTCGCTACGCCTTTCGTGGCGCTGGAGGCTCAAGCGCTGGCCAGGATCCACGACGATGCGCTTGACCTTGTGGTCGGGTTCGTCCGCGAGGACGACGTAGTGACCCCAGGGCCGGTGTTGGGTTTCTATGCCATTGTCTTTCATGATGGTCTCCCGCCGATGTGTTCCGCAAAAATTTCATGGGCCTTCAGGCCGCACGGTCCGCTACAACCGTTCCGAATATTAAAAAAAACCACCTTGTTGGGGCCTCTGAGACTGTGAATATATCCCGTCTTACCACTCGGTACATGACTTCCTGCCACAGGATGGCGAGTTGTTGATCAGTTGAAACGATGTTCCCCACCGGTCCACCCCATCCTGGTGCCACCCCATCAGGCGGTTTCCGCACCGGATTGTCACGGTCGTGCTCCGTCGTGAGGTTCATATCAACATAGCTGAGGTCATACGGCTTGAAATTCACCTTGCAATAATAGTCCTGCCCCATTTGCATGGCGGGATTTACCACCAGGTACGAGTGTGGACTCTTGACATCGACATAGACACCAATCTCGAACATTTCCGTTGGCCGTGTGTTAATTGTTACAAGATACCGGTTGAATGAACGACAAATCAGCCGGAACGACATTCTATTTCACCTATCAGGTGACCTGCCCCCAGTTATTGTACCACTTCGTATGTTAGTCCCGAAGGATCAGGATCCCCTCCCGGGACCACCCAAGGACGCCCAACAGAAATTGCTTGTTTATTTTAGAATGGTCACCACCATTCTAAATTACTGGTGGAGGGACAAATCGTTCCAGCATTTGCGAAAACCAAATCTCACGGCCTTTTTGGTTTGAGTCCAGTGACTCATGGAACCAAGTTAAGAAATTGGTGAGATGGACCCGCTAGGCGCCGGCCTCTCCGGTTATCAAACCGCTTGCGACCTAAGCACATACGGCGCGAATCCCATGATGGGTTCACGCCGGTCGATCTGTTCTTTTGTCCGCCACCTTGCTATGCTGCCGGGCCTTGGCCAAACAGAATCCATCACTGCAATTTGGCCAAGGCGGCGGACACTTCGATGCCGCGGCGAGAGAACTTGCGCGGCGCTGCCTCCATAAGGATTGTGCGATTGGACGAAGAACTACCAAGCCATGCGCAGGTGGTCATCATCGGCGGCGGGATCGTAGGATGCAGCCTAGCCTATCATTTCACCAAATTGGGCTGGCGTGACGTGGTGTTGCTCGAGCGCAAGAAACTTACCTGCGGCACCACTTGGCATGCGGCTGGCCTGGTAGGGCAACTTCGGGCGACGGCCAATTTGACTCGATTGGCACAGTATACCACGGACCTCTACGCCACCCTGGAGGATGAAACCGGGCAGGCTACGGGATTCAAGCAGAATGGAAGCATTAGCCTCGCCACCAACGAAGAACGTTTCGAAGAACTGAAACGGGGGGCTTCCATGGCCCGCACCTTTGGGTTGGAGGTAGAGGTCATTGGCAATGACACTGTCAAAAGCATGTGGCCTTTGATCGAGGTGTCGGACGTGGTGGGCGCGGTCTTCCTCCCCAGAGATGGCCAGACCAACCCGGTAGATACCACCATGGCGTTGGCCCGAGGAGCCAAGACCGGTGGAGCCAGAATCTTCGAGGATACGAGGGTTACAGCGATCCACACCGGACATGCGGGCCACCAAACCAGGGTAACTGGGGTTGCCACCGACCACGGGGATATTCAAGCAGATTTCGTGGTGAATTGCGCCGGGATGTGGGCGCGTGAGGTGGGGCGAATGTGCAGGGTGAACGTGCCTGTGCAGGCCTGCGAGCATTATTATGTGGTGACCGAGGTAATGGAAGGTCTCACACCGCAATTGCCGGTACTACGCGATCCAGACGGGTGTGCTTACTACAAAGAAGATGCGGGCAAACTCCTGTTGGGGGCTTTCGAGCGCAATGCCAAACCATGGGGAATGAAGGGCATTCCAAGCGATTTCTGTTTTGATCGGTTGCCGGAAGACATTGATCATTTCCTGCCGGTGTTGGAGCAAGCCACTCGCCGGCTGCCTGCCCTTGAATCCACCGGAATTCATACCTGGTTCAATGGCCCGGAAAGCTTTACACCCGACGTCCGGTATCTGCTGGGTGAAGCCCCCGAGGTGCATAATTTCTATATTGCTGCGGGGTTCAATTCCATTGGAATACAATCCGCCGGGGGCGCTGGCAAGGTGCTGGCGGAATGGATCGTGGAGGGCCATCCCCCCATGGACCTTTGGGATGTGGACATCCAGCGAATTTTCCCTTTTCAGGGAAAAAGCCGCTATCTAGAAGAGCGTGGCCCGGAGTCATTAGGGCTGCTCTACGATATGCATTGGCCCTACCGTCAGTTCGAAACGGCGCGGGGCATCTACAAATCCCCTCTACATGGACGGCTGGCGGAGCAGGGAGCCTGCTTTGGCGAAGTAGCGGGTTGGGAACGGGCGAATTGGTTCGCGCCCAAAGGGGTGGAGCCCCGGTATGAATATAGCTACAAACGCCAAAATTGGTTTCCCTATAATGCGGAGGAACACCGGGCAGTGCGCGAGGCGGTGGCACTCTTCGACCAAACCTCATTTGCAAAGTTCCGTGTCCATGGAGCCGATGCCGAAGCAACCCTTCAGCGAATCTGTGCCAATGACGTGGGGGTAGAGCCCGGCAAGGTTGTCTATACCCAGTGGCTCAATCCTCGCGGCGGGATCGAGGCGGACTTAACGGTGACCCGGCTCGCCGAGGACACCTACCGGATCGTGACCGCGGCCGTCACTGCCTTGCGCAACCTGACTTGGCTGAACCGCAACACGCCGGTCGATGCGCGGGTTTCGGTCACGGATGAGACTTCCGCCTACGCCATGATCGGGGTGATGGGTCCCCACAGCCGCCTCCTGCTGTCGGACTTGGTCGATGCAGACCTTTCCAACGAGGGCTTCCCGTTTGGTTGGGGGCGGGAGATAACCTTGGCTGGAGTTCCAGTCTGGGCGCAGCGCATCACCTATGTGGGCGAATTGGGCTGGGAATTGTATATTCCAGCCGATTTCGCGGTGCAAGTCTTCGATGCCCTTGCCGCCGCAGGTCCGGCGCACGGGTTGCGTTTGGCGGGCATGCACACTTTGGATTCCTGCCGAATCGAAAAAGCGTACCGCCACTGGGGACATGATATTACGGACGAGGACACCCCGCTCCAGGCTGGGCTCGGATTCGCCTGCGCCTTCGGCAAGGCCATGCCGTTTATAGGGTGCGACGCCCTGCTACGCCAAAAGGAGCATGGGCTCACACGCCGGCTTGTGCAATTTGCGCTGGAGGATCCCGCCCCGTTGCTCTTTCACAACGAGCCGATTTTCCGGGACGGGGAGCTTGTGGGACACATCTCCTCCGGCAATTACGGCCATACCCTGGGGCGGGCCATCGGGCTGGGCTACGTCAATCACCCCGGCGGCATCAGCGCTGATTTCATCCTGTCGGGAAGCTATGAAATCGAGGTTGCCTGCGAACGGATTCCCGCCCGGGCCAGCCTGCGGCCACTCTACGATCCGAAAAACAAACGAATCCGCGGTTAGCGAGGACGAAACCGGCTCTTCAGTCCGCTCGCACCCTTACCGCTTCTCCATCACGGATGAGCCTACTGTCCCTTACCCGCAGAATGGCCTATTAAAAGGTTATTCTTGATTTCGACATTTCTTTTGGCAGTAGAGCCTCGGGGCAAAATTGTACCCTTGGCGGTGTAAACCGGAGCGGAAAATGACTGATGTTGATCTACATGGAGACCTGATCGTTTTCGACGGCCTGAATGTGTCCAATTGGAGCCGGGCAGTCTTCGAGGACATGCACGCAGGTGGGCTCACCTGTGCAAACTGTACCTGTTCAATCTGGGAGGGTTTCCAGGCGACAATGGGAAATATCGCGGCGTGGAAACGCTGGTTTCGCGATCACGAAGATCTAATGCTGCCGGTGTTCCGCACAGAAGATATCCGGCGTGCCAAGCGGGAGGGCAGGACGGGGATCATCCTGGGCTTCCAAAACACTTCCGCCTTCGAAGATCGGATTGGCTACGTGCAACTGTTCAAGGAACTCGGGGTCGGTATCGTCCAGCTCACGTACAACACGCAGAACCTTGTCGGGAGCGGTTGCTACGAATCGACGGACACGGGCCTATCCGATTTCGGACGGGAGATCGTGGCGGAAATGAACCAGGTGGGAATCATGTGCGACCTGTCCCACGTCGGAGCCGCGACATCCAGGGATACGATCCTGGCCTCGACCAAGCCGGTGTGCTACTCCCATTGCCTGCCCTCGGGTCTCAAAGCGCATCCTCGCAACAAGTCGGACGAGGAAATGCGTTTCATGGCGGATCATGGAGGGTTCGTAGGGGTCACCATGTTTCCCGCCTTCCTCAAGAAAGGCATTCACTCCACGGTCGACGATTATGTCGAGGCGATCGACTATGTCGTCAATCTCGTGGGCGAGGACTGCGTTGGCTTCGGCACCGACTTCACCCAGGGGTACGGCCCCGATTTCTTCGAGTGGCTCACGCATGACAAGGGATATGCCCGGAGCCTGACCGAGTTCGGGGAGATTATCAATCCCGAGGGTTTACGCACCATCGGCGAATATCCCAATCTCACCGCCGCCATGGGCCGCGCCGGGTGGACGGAGCGGAAAATCCGGAAAATCATGGGAGAAAATTGGGTGCGCGTCCTGGATGAGGTGTGGGACGTATAGGGCCACTGGAAATCCGCGCATTTCGCAGACCACCGCCGGCCACCACCGCAAGACACCACAAGCCACAATTGCCGGCCGGGAAATGTCGGGTCACCAAATCGAAATGGAAGAGAAGACCATGCCAACGTATATTTCGCTCGAGAAGTTCACCTCGCAAGGGGTGAAGGAAATCAAGGACGGCCCGGCGCGGGTGGAAGCCTACCGGGCGCTGTGCAAAAAGATGGGGGCCGAGCTAAAATCCTTCCACCTCACCATGGGCCGCTACGATATCATCACGATTGTGGACGCACCGGACGACGCAACGATGGCAAAGATCTCGCTGGCCGTGAGCAGCCTGGGCAATGTCTCAATGGAGACCCTACGTGCCTTCGACGAGTCGGAGTACCGCGATATTATCGCCGGGCTACCGTAGGCGCGGCCCCACGGCACAGCCGCCCCATACATCACCCCGCAGGCATCGGCACGGTGGACGTGGTGCTGATGGCCGTGAAAACCTTAGACCTTGAGGCCGCCTGCACCGCCATTCAGCCCCTGATGGGGCCGGAAACCTTCGTTGTCCCGCTGCTGAATGGAGCGGATATCGCGGAGCGCATCGGGGACGTGATCGGATTGGAACGTGTCCTTGGGGGCACTACCTTCGCATCGTCAAACCTGATAGCGCCCGGCCGCGCGCGCCATGTGGCGAATGCGATCTTGCACTTCGGCGAACTTGGTGGCGACCTGAGCGCCCGCGGGGACGCCCTGAGAGCCATCTTCGAGAACGCCGGGCTGATAACGGAGCATTCCGACGATATCCGCCGCGAAGTGTGGGAAAAATTCATCCTCGTCAGCCCAATGGCCGGCGTCTCCTCCGTGATACGGCTCCCCACCCGGTTTATCGCCTCCATCCCTGAAATCCGCACTTTGTACGAGGAGGCCGCGCAAGAGGTGACCGCCGTGGCGCGGGCCGCGGGGATCGTAGTGGCGGAAGACATAGTGGCGCGAGTCTTGTCCTTTATCGACAAACTGCCACCTCGGCACACCGTCTCGACCCTTCTCGATTTGCGTGCCAGACGACGCCTGGAACCGGACGCTATGGTGGGTACGGTGGTGCGTATGGGCGCGGAACTTGGCGTGCAGACTCCGACTGGGTGCTCTACAACGCCCTCAAGCCCTATGAGAATGGCCCACCCGAGGAATAACCAATTCCGTGCGGTTTTTCCCTTTTGAGGGCACAGGCTCAACCCGTTTTTTGAGTTTGGAGCTGGGCCTTTCGGCCCGCGCCCACACGCGCATCCTCAAGGTGGCCCGCACCATCGCCCGGAGTTGCTACCACAGGCCGACGCGCCCGACATCGCGCCCGCCCACATCGCCGAGGCGATTCAGTATTGGAAGTTGGACAGAGGTTCGGGTTAGGGGTGTAGTAGGGGGGGGGGGCAGGCCTAGTTCTC
>JACZSY010000261.1 GCA_022573975.1 SAR324 cluster bacterium
GGGCGTTTCTCAAGACGCGGTTGATGAAGGCCTTGGCCTGCCTGGCCCGCCGGGATTCACTGGCGCATTTTCCGCGCATTTCCGGCGTGTCGATTCCGGCCAGGCGCACCCCGATTTTCCGGCCCAACAGCGGGTGGATGCCCGCCAGGGTGAAATTGCAGGTATCGCCGTCATGGCAGGAGTGGAAGGTGACTTCCTCGAAATCTGCTGGGGAATTTTCCGGGAGGGGCGGGGACGGGAAAAATATCCAGGCCCCCATCGCGGCCATGGAGACGGCGATTACAATGGCGATCCAGATCAGCGGTTTACTCATCGACGCCCCCGGAAAATACCCTCCCTTTTCCCAAACGATCCGTTGTTATCTGCGTTCATCGGCGTTCATCGGCGGTTACAAAGCTGTTGCTTGCGAGAACCCCCTACCCTCCGTTTTCCCCGATCCACTGGCGTAGTTTTTCCAGGCCCTGGTTGATGTTGTCCTCGGAGGCGGCGTAGGAAAAGCGCACGTGCTGGCCCTCGCCGGGCACCGGCGGGCCGAAGTGCGAATCCGCCAGCACGGCCACGTTGGCTTCGTAAAGCCAGCGCTTGCGCAGGGCCTCGGCGTCGGCGCAGCCGGTGCGTTGGCACAGTTCGCTCACGTTGGGCCAGACGTAGAACGCGCCGCCGGGCCGGAGGCAGTGGATGCCGGGCAGGGTGTTGAGGCCCTCCACGATCAGGTTGCGGCGGCGGGTGAAGCTGTCCATCATGGCGCGGTGCTCGCTCTGGTCGCCGGTGATGGCCTCCACCCCGGCCCATTGGGTGATGTGGTTGGCGCAGGAGTCCGTGTTGGCGACCCAGGTGGTGAAGTAGGGCGCCAGGAGGCGATTGGCCGCGTACCCCAGCCGCCAGCCGGTCATGGCGTAGCTCTTCGAGAGACCGTCCAGCACGATGGTGCGTTCCTCCATGCCGGGCAGCGAGGCAATGGAGACGAACGGCTCGTCGTGCACCATCTGGGAGTACACCTCGTCGGAGAACACCCAGCATTCGGGATAATCGGCCAAAACCTCCGCGATGGCCCCCAGTTCCTCCCGGGTCAGCGTGCGCCCGGTGGGGTTGTGGGGCGAGTTGAGCATCAGCAGCCGCGTGTTGGCGTTGATCTTGGCTTTCAGGTCGGCCAGGTCGAAGCCGAACGCCTCGCGCTCCAGCAGCGGCAACGCCACCGGCACCGCCCCGCTGGCGATGATCTGGGACTCGTAGATGGAAAAGCACGGGGTCGGGTAGAGCACCTCGTGCCCCGCGCCATGGTCGGTGACGGCCAGCACCGAATACATGATGAAGGGCTTGGCCCCGTTGGCCACGGTGATATCCTCCGGGGTGTAGTCGATGCCCCGGGTGGCCGAGAGGTATTCCGCCGCGGCTTTCCGCAGCTCGGGAATCCCCGCGGAGGCCGTGTAGCCCGTATGTCCGTCGTCCATGGCCCGCTTGGCGGCGTCCATGATGTTGCCGGGGGTGATGAAATCGGGCTGGCCGATGGCGAAGCTGAGGATCTGCTTCCCCTCGGCGATCAGCGTGTTGACCTCGGCCAGCACGACAAAAGCGTGCTCGGTGCCCAGGTTGCGGGTACGGTCGGATACGGTCGGCATGGGATGTGTTTTCTGTTTGGATCGTTTTGGGCGGTTCTGCTACAACGGTTGAATAAGGGGCGCGTTCCGTGTCCGTACCGGCGGAAGGTCCCGCCGGAATGTCTCGCGCGATATTTTTTTCGCACGGGGCGCCTCACTGTTTATACCCCAAATGCGGGGACGCGCAATGCGCCTGTCAGGGCCTCGGGTCACGGACGCTTTCCGGTGGAGAACCCCCATCCCACGCCCTTGGGGAATCCCCGCCGGGCGGCCTGGCCACAGGGAGTGAGAGCGACCCATGAGCCTGCGTTTGTTTCATACCTCCGATCTGCACCTCACCACCCGCGCGCCGGATCGCGACTACGGCCTGGCCGTGCTGGATGAGTTGGTCTATCACTGCCGCCGGTTGCAGGCCGATGCCTGGCTGCTCTGCGGAGATATCTTCGACACGCCGGACGATCTGGAGGCGCTGGCCCCGGAATTCGCCGAACGGCTCAAGGAGCTGGAGGGCCTGCCGGTGCTGATGATTCCCGGCAACCACGAGTTGGCGGGCGGGCGCGATCCCGGGGGGTTGGCGGGATCGAGGGTCGAAACCCTGAAGGGAACCGTGGCCGCGGCCCTGGCCCCGGCGGTCACGCTGGCCCACCAGACGCCCTTTTCCCTGCACCGCCCCGACGGCCTGGAGGTGGAATTGCTGGCCCTGCCTTTCCAGCAGGGATACGCGGAGTTCATGGATTGGCCCATCCCGGCCCGCGAGCGGCGCTGGCGGGTGGGGCTGATCCACGGCACGGTCAACGGCATGGCTTATACCGGAGAAAGCGGCGAGGACGAGCATGGCATCATCGATCCCCACCTGTTTTCCCGGCTGGAACTGGACTACGCCGCCCTGGGCCATATCCACAAACGCGGGGAGGCCAGGCTCACCCAAGGCGGGCGGGAATGCCTGGCCCATTATCCCGGATCGGCCCGCGTCTGGCGGCGCGGCGAAAGCGGCGCCAGACGGGCCACGCTGATCGTGCTGGAGGGCGGAGACGGTGCTTCCGGCGCTTCCGATATCCGCACCGAGCCGGTGGAATTGGAGGCGGCCGGGCAATGGCGAACCCTGGCCATTCCCCTGGGGGAGGATGGGCAGCCCCTGGAACATGCGGACGCCCGCGCGCTGGTGACGAGCCTGGCCGAACGCTTCGGGCCGCGGGACTGGGTGCGGCTGGAGTTGGAAGGCTTCATCGAGGCCCGCGCCCCGGCCGAGGCGCTGCAACGGGCGCTGGAACGGGCCGCGGAAGGACGGTTCCGGGCCTTCGAGGTCGGGTTGGACGGCTTGGTGGAGGCCGAACTGTTGCGGGGACATCCCCTGGTGCGCGGCTTCGACGCCCAATGGCGGCGGCGGCATGACCAGGCGCTGGCGGACAACGACGAGCAGGAAGCCGCCCTGCTGGTGCGCGCCCGGCGGCTGGCCCTGGAAGCCATCCGCGAACGGCTGGAGGCTTTTTGATTGTGTCAAACAGAAAGCAGGGGTATTTGGCCCAGGACGGGCCTGCGGGGAAAGACCTTGATTGGCCAAAGGTGATGGAAGCCCAAAAAAAGCTCGTGCTGAGGTCCATCGAGACGCCTGACGGTGGCCGTTGCGTCGATCTCTTCCGGACGCCCGATGGCAGCTTCGGGTTCGAGGAATACCGCCGGGACGCCGAGGACTCGGCTGTTGAAGGACTGAGCGGGGGAAGGACTGGGCTGTTGAAGAACTGAGCTGGTACCCCATCGGCTACCATGCCGGCGGGCGCTATCCCACCGAAGCGGCGGCCATGGCCGCGGCGAGGGCGGCGGCGCCCTGGCTGGTAGACGCGATGGAAGACGTGATGGAGAACCATGGCCCGTCAGACACCGCGTGAATCCCCCGAGGCGCGTCAATAATATATAGAGCAAGTTAACCAATTTGAGGCGCTTACCGGCGCCGGATCGATGCCCCCATGTTGCGCGCCATCCATTTGAAACGCTTTGGGATGTTTTCGGAGAAAACTTTCGCCCTGGGCCCGGTGACCGTTTTCTCCGGCGCCAACCAGAGCGGCAAGAGCACCGTCTTCGACGCCATCCGCATTCATGCCTTTCAGCCCGGAAAGCGCGGCAAGGAAAACCGGGATTTGTATGGCCGCTACGGGGAAGCCGCGGAGGCGGAACTGGACTGGAACGACGCGGCGCCCGAGATGAGCGACGCCACCTTCATGAACCTCTTCGCCATCTCCGGCGGCGACGTGTCGATCGATCTGGGGGGCGACTGGCTTTCGGCGGTCAAGAAGACCCTCTTCGCCGGCGGCATCGATCCCCGCAACCTGATCGCCCTGTTCGAAAAAACGTCCTCGCAAAAGGGCAGCCTGGCCCACATGAAGGAACGGAGCCGGCTGGAAAAAGACCGGGGAGAAGCCGAGCAGCGGCTGGATGCGCAAACGGGCGAGCGGGAGCGGATTCTGGCCGGATTGCGGGGACAAGCCGCCCAGGAGGCGGACATCAAGGGCGTCGCGGCCCGGCTTGGGGTGGCCAAGGGCGAGGAGACGGAACTGGCCGCGGAGGTGGCCTCCGAAGAGAAAGTCGCCGAGCGGGCCGGGCTGGAGGAAATCCTGGGCCTGCTGGGGCGGGTTGGAGAATCGGAGCGGGACCAACAGGATCGGCGCCATCTGAGCGTGGACCGCACGGCCGAACTGGACGAGTTGGAACAGGCGCTGCGGTCTCGGGAAACCCAACATATCCGCATCGGGGAAACCCTGCGCGGCGCCGCTGAAAAAGTGGAGACCGCGAACACCGAAGCCGGGCGGGCCGGGAGGGAGTTGGAGGTTCGCAAGGGGTGGGACGAAGCGGTGACCCTGATGGAAAACCGGCGGGCCAGGTTCGAGGAACTTCGCTTTACCAAGGGACTGGTGCGGGTGGTGGTGGCCGTCGGCCTGCTGGCGGTGGGCGTTGGGGTGTTGGTGTTCTCCGCCATGGCCGGATGGGGGGTGGCCCTGCTGGGGGTGGCGGGGGTGCTCGCGGGGGCCATGGCGCTGTTGCCCGGCTGGTATGATCAATGGCGCCTCAGGCGCGATCTGCGCGAACTGTGGCGCGGCCGGGCCGGGGGGGCGATCGGCCTGGAAGAAGCCCAGGCCGTGCTGAATGCCGGCACCATCGCCGCCATGGTGGATGCGCTGGCCAGGGTGCGGGCCATTTTGGAACGCCTGCGGGCAGACAGGGAAGCAAAGCTGGTGGCCGTCACGGAGGCGGAAGGCGCGCTGGCCGAAACGGAGCGGGAGGGCAACGTCATCCGCCTGGCTTTCGAGGCCGCCCAGAAGGAAATCAAGGAATGGCTGGAAAGCCTCCAGGTGAAAAACCGGGACGAATACCGCGACCAACTGACCGCCTACCAGCGCGGCCTGAAGATTCTGGCCGAGGGATACGGGCGGTTGGAAAACGAGCGGGAAAAAGGCGGGTTCGCGGACAATCACACCTTGAAGGCCGATATGGAACGGCGATTGAAGGATTTGGACGCCGATGGCGTGCCGCGCCGGGATATTTCCGCCGATCGCCTCCGGGCGCAGCGGGAAAAGCTGAAGGGGTCGCGGGAGGACATCTCGCGGCTGGAACGGGAACACCACGCGCTGGACCGCGAAAAACACGGCGCCGCCGAACGTTTGGCCGGAGAACTGGGACGGCTTCCCGAGGAAATCGCCGCCCAGGGCGAGGCCTTGCGCGGCCTGGCCTCGCGCATCGAAGCCCTGGACGCGGATCGTCTGGCGGCCGGGCTGGCTTTGGAATTGTTCAGGGAAGTGGCCGAAGACGAAACGGCGGTATTGGCCGAGTTGTCGGCCGGGGTGTCCTCGGTCTTTGCCCGCCTGAGCGGCCTGACCGAAGCCAGGGAGGCCGCGGTGACGCTCACCGGGCTGGATCATGGGGAAATCCGCGCCCTGGACCGGCATGGTCATCTTCGCGCCGCCAAGCACCTTTCCAGCGGCGCAAGGCATCTGCTCTACCTGGCCCTGCGGCTGGAGATGGCCCGCCGCGAACGCCATGGACGTTTTGCCTTGTTGTGCCTGGACGAACCTTTCGCCTTCCTGGACCCCGAACGGCAAATGGAAACGCTCCAATACCTGAGGGAGTTTCTCGAAGAATTGGATTGGCAGATGATCCTTTTCACCAACGACCCGGCCCATGCCAGCCGGGTGCGGGCGGTTTTCCCCGATTGCCGGTCCTACGATCTGGATGAAACCGGGCCGGTGTAATTGCCCCGTATGATTGGCGCCGGGGGCAGCCCGGCGATGGTAATTACCTCAGCGATTTCATCTGCTCGATGA
>JACZSY010000262.1 GCA_022573975.1 SAR324 cluster bacterium
AAATTTCAGGGTTTCAAATTTCGGCGCCAGCATCCGATCGACAGGTTTATCGTGGATTTTTGCTGCCCGGAAAAAAAGCTGGTTGTTGAATTGGATGGGGAGGTCCATCTTGGAACCCATGAAGAGGACCAGGTTCGGCAAAAATACTTGAACAGCCTGGGATTCAATGTCATACGGTTTTCAAACGAGCAGGTGACGCATTCGATTGACGCTGTGTTGCTGGAAATCGGGAGGACTCTTGAGAGCCTCGATCAATCGAGGTCCTCAGTCGCGGCAGTTCCAACAACTCCCCCTCTCCATGCAAATGGAGAGGGGGCTGGGGGGTGAGGCTTCCTTCGAGATAGAGAACGGTGATGAACAAACCCAAGGAAACGCGAAAACAGGTCAAGATCGGGCAGGAAAGGCTCGCTGCGGTGTTGGGCCATAAGCAACACCAGTTCATCGGCAAGCCCATGCCCCTCATCGACGGGCTGGAAAAAACCACCGGACGGGGCCAGTATTCCGCGGATCTCCGTTTTCCGGACGCCCTGGTGGGACGCATCCTGCGCAGCCCCCACGCGCACGCCCGCATCGTGTCCATCGACGTTTCGGCGGCCGAAGCCATGCCGGGCGTGAGGGCGGTGATCACCGGGGAGGAGAGCGACGTGCCTTTCGGCGTGCTGCCCCTGGCGCGCTACGAGTATGCGCTGGCCCGGGACAAGGTGCGCTACAAGGGCGAAAGCGTCGCCGCGGTGGCCGCGGTGGATGCCTGGACGGCCGAAAAGGCCCTGGACGCCATCGTGGTGGAATACGACCCCCTGCCGGCCTACTTCGATCCCTTCGAGGCGATGGCCGAGGGGGCGGAAACCCTGCATGAAAAACGCGAACGCAATATCGAGCGCGAGGTTGACACCGAGTTTGGGGACGTGGAGGCGGGTTTCGCGGCCAGCGATGTGGTCCTGGAGGACAGCTTCCATGCCCCAGAGGTGACCCACGCCCAGATGGAACCCCACGCCGCCGTGGCCCGCTGGGATTCGTTTTACGAACGGCTGGACATCTGGTGCTCGACGCAGGTGCCCTATTACGTGCACATGGCCGTCGCCTCGGTGATGAAGCTGGACATGAGCCAGATTCGCCTGGTCAAGCCGATGGTGGGCGGTGGGTTCGGCTGCAAGACCGAGGCAATGTCCTATGAGTTGGTATGCGGGCTGTTGGCCCGCAAGGCCAAGGCGACGGTGAATGTGGTGCTGAGCCGGGAGGAAGTGTTTCTGGCCCACCGCGGCCGGCCGGCCACCTGGACCAAGCTCAAGATGGGGGTCACGCGGGATGGCCGCATTCAGGCGGTCTCGGCGGAGGTGGTGCAACGGGGCGGGGCCTATGGAAGCTACGGCATCGTCACCATCCTCTACGCGGGCGCGCTGCTCAACGCCATCTATCATATTCCCAATGTCCGCTACCATGGCCTGCGCGTGCTCACCAACACCCCGGCCAACGGCGCCATGCGCGGTCATGGCACCGTGGACATGCGCTTCGCCTTCGAGTGCATGATGGACATGGTGGCCAAGAAACTGGGCATGGACCCGGTAAACATCCGGCGGGTCAACCTGCTGGAAACGCCCTCCATGACCATCAACGACCTGATGGTGAACAGTTACGGCTACCCCGAATGCATCGACAAGGTGGTGGCCGCCTCGAAATTCGGCGAAAAAAGGGGCAAGCTGCCCTTCGGCAAGGGCATCGGCATCGCCGGCAGCCATTACGTCTCCGGAGCGGCCAAGCCGGTCAACCGCTCGAACATGCCCCAGGCCACCGTCACCCTCAAGCTGGACACCGACGCTTCCATCACCGTGTTCACCGGCGCCGCGGAGATCGGGCAAGGCTCATCGACCATGGTGATGCAGGTCGCCGCCGAGGTGATCGGCCTGCCGCCTTCGCGCTTCCGGGTGGTGGCGTCGGACAGCGCGATCACGCCCAAGGACAACGGCAGTTACTCCAGCCGGGTGACCCTGTACGTCGGCAACGCGGCCATCCAGGCCGCCCAACGCATGCGCGATTTGCTCTATCAGGCCGCCGCGCGGGGCCTCAATGTCTTTCCCAACGACCTGGAACTGGTGGGCGAGACCTTCCGCGTCATCGCCGATCCGGAAAAAACGCTGGCCTTCAACGAGGCGGTGGAACTGGCCCTGGAATATGAGGGCACGCTGATCACCAAGGGCATCTATTCCCCCCCCAAGATCGCCCAGGGCGGGGCCAACTACCGGGGGGCGGGCGTGGGCGCCAGCCCGGCCTTCAGTTATTCCGCCCAGGCGGTGGAGGTGGAGGTGGACGTGAACACCGGCCATGTTGCCGTGAAGAAGGTCACCGTGGCCCACGACTGCGGGTTCGCGCTCAATCCCCTGGCGGTGGAGGGTCAGGTGGAAGGCTCGGTCTGGATGGGCATGGCCCAGGGACGCCAGGAGGAAACCCAGTACGAGAACGGCCTGCCCCTGGCCCCGAACCTGCTGGACTACCGCTTTCCGACCATCATGGAATCCCCCGATATCGAAACCATCATCGTGGAATCCAACGAGTCCGGCGGACCGTTCGGGGCCAAGGAGGCCGGCGAAGGCTCCCTGAGCTCCTTCCTGCCCGCCATGGCCAACGCCATCGAGGACGCCATCGGGGTGCGGGTGCTGGACCTGCCACTCTCCCCGGAAAACGTCCACGCCGCCATCGAACAAGCCCGCAAGGCCAAAGCCCAGGCCGCCGCGCAAGCGGCCGGCAAAACTACCGCGCAAGCGGCCGGCAAAACTACCGCGCAAGCCACCCCCGAACCCATCCCCACCCCAAAAGCCACCCGATGACCTACGCCATGCACCCCTTCACCCTCCACCACCCGCGGTCGGTGGAGGAAGCGCTGTCCATGGCCGCGGACCATCCGGGCGCGCTGTACCTGGCCGGCGGCACGGACCTGATGGTCAACCTGCGCAAGCGCCTGCACGAGCCCCATCATGTGGTCAGCCTGGCGGGAATCGATGAACTGCGGGGGGTCGCCCTGGAGGGCGGCCAACTGACCATCGGGGCGCTGACCACCATCGGCGAGCTGGCCAACCATCCCCTGGTGCTCGAACACCTGCCCGTGCTGGCCGGAGCCGCCGCCCTGGTGGCCGGACCCACCCTGCGGGGCATGGGCACGCTGGGCGGCAATTTGTGCCTGGACACCCGTTGCCGTTACTACAACCAGAGCCATTTCTGGCGCCAGGCCAACGACTTTTGCCTCAAGAAGGACGGCGATGTCTGCCATGTGGCCCCCGGGGGGTCGTTCTGCTGGGCCACCTATTCCGGAGACACCGCCCCGGCCCTGCTGGCCTACGACGCCGAATTGGATCTGGCCGGGCCAGAGGGAGAAAACAGCGGGGAACGAACCGTGGCCCTCAACGATTTTTACGGCCCGGACGGCCGCTGGTCCATTGGAGAGGAACCGGGAGGGCGCCGCCCGGGAGAATTGCTGTTGCGGGTGCGGATGCCGCTACCGGAATCCGACCCGGAATCGGGATGGGAAGGCTGCTATGAAAAGCTGCGGGTGCGCGACTCCATTGACTTCCCCCAACTGGGGCTGGCCACGCGGCTGCTAAGGCGGGACGGCAAACTGGAGGCCATCCGCATGGCCCTCACCGCCGTCAATCCGCGACCCATGGTGGTGGCGGGGCTGGAGGAATTTTCCGGGCGCGTTCTGGATCTGGCCTTGGTGGACGATCTCAAGCGCAAGGCCAACAAAACCGGCAAGCCCATGCGCACCGCCGTGGCCGATACCGCCTATCGCCGCACCATGATCGGCGCCCTGGTGGAAAAAGCCATCGAGCGGCTGGTGCCCGAACTGGCCGAACCCCTGGCCGAACGGCGGCGGCTCGACTGAGCCGGATCCGCCGAGGGCTTTCCCTCCGCTCCATCGGCGAAAAAATGGGCGTGGCCAAAGGGGCCACACCCTTCCCTCAACTGGAACCTCCCCGTTGCGCATCATCGGCCGCGAGGCCGGATTCCTATTTCTTTTTGGGCACGAAGCGCACTTTGCGGCTGGTGGGCAGAGGCTTCATCGACCGCAGGTAGGCGACCAGGGCATCCTGATCCGCGGCGCTGATATTGGCGAAATAGGGAAAGGGCATGGGGGGGAACAATGGCTTGCCATCTTTTCCGAGGCCCTTGGTGATGGCGCGCTTGATCTGTCCGTCGCTCCAGTTTCCCAGGCCGGTGGCCTTGTCCGGCGTGATGTTGGCGCTGTAAACCTCGCCGAAGGGCAAATAGAAGGTGAGTCCGCCTGACCCCAGGTGGGTTTTGAATTGGAACCGCCCTTTTACCATCGGGGTATGGCATAGGATGCAATGCCCCAGCGGGCCGGCCAGGTAGGCGCCGTATTTCACCGGATTGCTCCGGGAAACCTCCGGCACCGACCACACCGTGGCGCCATAGTTGGGAGGCAACGGGAATTTGTAAACGCTTTTCGCAACCTTGTTCTTTACCGGTTTGACCTGCCGCAGATAGGCGACGATGGCCTTCACGTCCCGGTCGGACAACCTTCGGTATAGTTCGATCGGCATGGGTGGGCCAATGGTGGAGCCATTGGGGCGCTTGCCGTTGCGGATGGCGTCGATGATCTGGGCGTCCGTCCAGTTGCCGATACCGGTTTCCTTGTCCGGCGTGATGTTGGCCGTTACCCACGTATACATGGGTTCAACCAACCCAAATCCACCGGCCAGCTCCATGCCCGGCAGTTCCTGGCCCTTCATGTTCTTGGGCGTATGGCAGTTGCCGCAGGCCACGATGGAACGCATCAGGTAGGTGCCCCGCTCCAGCAGGGTTTCCTTTGCGACGGCCGAGGGCGCCAAGGTGGTGGACAACAGAGCCGTAATTGCAAACAGCGTGGTTATGGTAAATTGAATCGAGCGGTTCATTTCCCCTCCTTTGAAAATTAATGCTCGATCTGTTGCTGACAGGAAAACCTTTGCCGGCAGAAAATGGATCGAGGTTCACGCCACCGGAATTTTTCAATGGTGGGAGTCCTTGGCGGGGAAAATCCCCCACCCGTCAAGTTAGGTCGATACCCCTTCCTGAAATACCGAAATGGGATACGGAAATTTATACAGGAATTCCTGAGGAATGCCACCGGAAATTCCGGACGGGCAGCTATCGCTTCCCGGTTTCCACCGCCGTGTAGAAAGGGAAGGGCAGGCTTTCATGGTGGCGTTCCTCGAAGACCGCATCCTGCCGATGCCTGACCTGCCGGTAACACGCCTCGGTGAGCAGGGTTTCAAATCCCCGCGCGGTGTCTTCGCCCAGTTTGGAGGTGCGGTTCATTTCATCTCCGGAAGCCTTGTTCTGCCCGATGCGATAGACCGCTCCGTAGCCGAGGCCGATGCAACAGGAAATCCCCTTGCCCGTGGCCAGGGGGGATTGGTTGAACGCATGGATGCGATGGTGAATCTCGAAGGCGGAATCGAGGGCCTGCCCCGCGGTTTCGAAGGTGGAAATGAAATCGTCGGCATAGGTATGAATATCGATGGCCCGGTGTTCCATGAACACCGGAGCGCAGACTTTTTGAATATCGAATATTTTGAGCATGCTGGCCAAATCGCCCCCCTCCATCGCCGATTCGGTCAAGCCGGACATGTCCAGGGCCAGGATCGCCACACGGTGCTGACGTATTTTTGCTTGAGGTCGTCCTCGCTCAGCGCGCCCTGCTGGAAGGCCAGAAAATCCTGGTACACCTCCTCCTCCCAGCTCCCGAAGCCCGAGAGAATTTTGGGGCCGGTCAGCAAATCGAAGGGAAAATCCGCTGGCATGGCACCCTCCTTTGGTCGTTGGGGCCTTTGGCGCACGGTATTTTGGAGCACGGCAATTTGGCGCACGGTAATTTGG
>JACZSY010000042.1 GCA_022573975.1 SAR324 cluster bacterium
AATCCCCGGGGATCGCTTTATATTATTGTGGGCTGGAGTTTTTTAGCAAATCCGGGGGGCGCGGGACATGCCGTTGAGAATCAGAAGAAAAAACCTGCAAAAACTTTTTCCTTGGAAAACGGTAATCGTTTCGGTGGTGCTGCTCGCGGGAGGCTTGGGGGTTTGGTTTTATCCGGCTCCGGGAGTGGATGTGGTCGCGGAAAAGGCCAACCTGGAGGCGGACAGGTGGCAGGCTGTCTATTGGAAAAAGCCCATCCCGCCCCAGGGTGAGGCGCCGCCCAACCATCTGGAACCCACTCGGGGCCTCCAACCGGAAAACTGCGCCGTGTGCCATCCCGATCAATTCAAGGGCTGGAAGGCGTCGCTGCACGGAAAAGCGATGGGACCCGGCGTGGTGGGGCAGTTTCACAGCATGTCCTTCGGTGGAGAAGCTTCCTGCCTGAATTGCCATGCGCCCATGGCCGAGCAGTGGAAATATTTGCTGAACAACGGAAAATGGGTGGCCAACAAATCCTACGATCCGGCCCTGAAAAACCAGGGGATCACCTGCGCCGCCTGCCACCTGCGGCGCCACAAACGCCATGGCCCGCCCTTGCGCAAGAATCGCCCGTCCATCTCCCAGGCCGTGCACGGCGAACCGGAAAGAACGCCGTTCTTCGAGGCTTCCGAATTTTGTAAAGGGTGCCACCAGCATCCCTCCACATCCCTGCTCGTCAACGGCAAGACGGTGGAAAACACCTACCGGGAATGGCTGAACAGCCCCTATCCGGAACAGGGCGTTACCTGTCAGAAATGCCATATGCCGGATCGCCGTCACCTGTGGAAGGGCATCCATGACCGTGAAATGACCCTGTCGGGGGTCACCATCACCGCAACCATTCAGCCCCGGCAACCGGAGGTGGGGAGCAAGGTCACCGCGACCCTGACCCTGCGCAATACCGGCACCGGCCACGCCTTTCCCACCTACACCACACCGGCTGTGTACCTGAAAGCAGCCTTGCTGGACGACAAGAACAGGATCATTCCCGGCGGATTTCTCGAGGAAAAAATTTTGCAGCGCCGTTTGAACATGTCCACCAGTCCCTGGACGGAATTCTTCGATACGCGGGTGCTGCCGGGAGACGCGGCAACCCTCTCGTTTTCCCGCGTTGTCCCCCCCCAGGCCCGCCAGCTGTACCTGTGGGTATGGGTGGCGCCCGATCAGTTCTATTCTGGATTTTTCCGGTCCATCCTGCGGAGAGGGAATAACCGGCCGGGTGCCAGGGAAATTGAAATCGCGTTGAAGAATTCCATCAATAGCCAGTACCGGCTGTTCGGGCGAAAAATACCCATCCGGCCGCACAACCGGACCCAACAATAACTGCACCGCAAGGCGGCGCTCCTTGCCCATTGGGCCCGGCTACCCCCTCCTTCAATGGGGGTCAACGCCGGGTTAGCCCGAGGCGGGCCAGGAACCCATCGGCGAAACGGCCCGCTGCAACAGACACGACCGGGCCTTCGAGTTCGGCGTTGAAATCGGCATCGAGGCGCACCGTCAGTTCGCCCCCCGGCATTTCCACGGTGATGGGGGAGGCGCATCGGCCGGTGCGGCAGGCCACCGCCGAGGCAGCGCAACTGCTGGTTCCCGAAGACAGGGTATACCCCGAGCCGCGCTCCCAGATTTCGATCCGGATGCGGTGGGAATCGATGACGGTCAGGAACTGGACGTTGGTGCGATGGGGAAAGGATGGGTGGCGCTCTATCAACGGGCCGAATTCCCGCGCCATCCGCGCACCCCCGAAGGGTTCGGCCCCATGGCCCTCCACTTCCACCACGCAATGGGGGTTGCCCACGTTGGCCGCGCTGATGGTGAATTCCCGTCCTTCCACGATCAGGGTTTCCCGCAACACCTCACGGTCCGGGCCGGTCATGGGGATGGACGGGCTGTCGAAACGCACGGGGCCCATTTCCAAGGCGATGGCGCCGCCGGGTTGGTCCATCCGCACGCGCACCACTCCGCCGGCGGTGTGAATTGAAAACGGGCTCTCGGTGGCATACCCGCGCTCCCATAGGAACCGGGCGAAGATCCGCAAACCGTTGCCGCTTTTTTCCGCCTCGCCGCCATCGGAGTTGAAGATGCGCACGGCGTGAATTTCCCCGGCCCGGCCTTGCGGAAAACCGGCGCTGTCCCCGCCAGAGGCGTCCCTGCCGGCAGACGATGAGCCACCCCCGGCGGGAAGGGTTGGACCCAATAGCACGCCATCCGCGCCAACCCCCAGGTGAAAATCGCAAATTTCACGCAGGTTGGCCGCGCTCAATTCCTCGACGAACCGTCCGGGTTCGATCACCAGGTACACGTTCCCCAAACCGTGGTATTTGAAAAAATCGGGAGAAAAATCGGAACCGGAGGCGTAATTTTTCTGCAAGGGCTTCAAATGCTCTATGATGATCGGGGTTGCGGGTGGTTGGGGTTTCGCGGGAACGCCCGGCTTGATTTCGATGATAACCGCGGGTTCGAAATCCGCCGGATTTTCCGGGCCTCAAGCGGGATGATGAATCAGAAGCGGGAAAATCTCAACCCTTGCCAATCCGCTCCGGCACCGGTCATCGGGTCCCATCGCCAGGCAAGGCGCCCGCTTTTGGAAACTCCACCACCGCTCCGCCCGGCCTTGTGGTAAAGATCGACGCTCAGCAAAACCATTGTTCAGGAATATCGTTTCCCAGGAAAATATGGTGAGGCCGGAACCCGGAGCTTTCGGATTTTTTCAATCTCCCCTGGCCTGGGGCGTCCTGTTTGGCCTGGCGCCGCTGGCCGCGTTTCCTCCCCTGGAATGGCATTGGACGGCCTGGGTGGCCTTTACTCCGTTGTTGTTGGCCCTTGATTCCCCCAGGGGAACGCTGAAGGAATGGTTTTTCGCCGGATGGGCCATGGGGGCGGTTTTTTTCCTGGGGCATTTTTTCTGGCTCCACAGGGCCTTGGTTGAGCTGTCGGGGATGGCCCTGGTTCCGTTTTTGGTGTTTTTGTCGCTGCCGGTGGCCGGATTGGGCCTGAGTTTCGGGGCCGGCTGCCTGCTGGTGCGCTGGTGCCGGCGGTGCATGGGTTGGCACCCCTTTTGGACATTCCCGGCCTGGCTGGCCGTTCAGGATTGGATGCTTTCCGAGTTTCCTTTCGGAGGGATTGCCTGGGGGTCGCTGGCCGCCACCCAACCGCATACGCTGGCCGCGAGATTGGCCGTTCCCATCATCGGAGCGCCCGGGCTGGTGTTGTTGATGGGCGCCGTCAATGCCTGCTGGGCCTGGGGGATCCAGGCCGCCTTGCCCGCCGGAGCGGGAGGAGGGAAGGGCGCCCCGCGCCGGCCTGCCTTCTGGAGGCCAGGCTTGGCTCCATTGGTCACGGCTCCGTGGGTAAGGGCTCCGTGGGTAAGGGCTCCGTTGACTATGTGTGTTTTGGCCGTGTGTGTTTTGACCATCGCGACGGTCACCCTGGCTTGGCCTCTCGCCGCCGGCGTACCGCGGGGCGCACGGCGGATGACGGCGCTGTTGGTGCCGGGCGGCCTCTCCATCGCCCAACTGGACGCCAACGCGGATGACAACACCGGAGGCTCCAATGCCAACGCGGGCAATAACACCGTGGGCAATAACACTGCGGGCGATACCACCGTGGGGAATAAAACCGTGCGATATTACCTCGCCCGCACCCTGGCCGGTTTGGACCGGGGCGGCGGGAGCGCGTCCGGCGGCCGCAATGTCCCCGGCGCCAAACCCGGCGCCGGCCATGCGCTGGTGATCTGGCCGGAGAGCTCGGCCCGGGGCCTCATCGAAAAAGGAAAAACCCTGGCCGAACTTTCTCAATTGGGGGGGTTGCTGCAAGCCGATTTCCTGCTTGGTTCCAGTGCCCGCGTGGGGGGGCGGGATTTCATCTCCCTCTACCTGGTGGGCGGGGGTGTGTCCGGGTTTCAGCGGTATGATAAAAGGCGGTTGGTTCCCTTCGGTGAATTCGTGCCGCCGGGTTTCCGGTGGATGTTCCGGAAGAAGGTGACCGCGGGAGAAAAAGATTATGCGGCGGGAACGCTCCCGCCCGTCCTGCCATGGCGCGGAGTTCGCCTCGGTCTGGCCATCTGCTTCGAAAGCGTGCTGCCCGGCCACTTCAGGGCGGCGGTGTTGGAGGGGGCGGAAATTGTGATCGCCGCGGCCAACGATGCCTGGTTGACCCAAGGCGCCGCGCTCCATCACCTGCGCTTGACCGCCCTGCGGGGCCTGGAGGCCGGGCGGGATATCGTTTTTGTTTCCAACGGAGGTTGGAACGCATTGTTGCGGGATGGCCGGGTCGTTTCCGGCGGCGCCGGCCGCCAGCAGGCCTTCTGGGTGCATCCCGCCCTTCGCAACGGCCATACGCCATGGATTCTTTGGGGAAATTGGCTGCTGGCGGCGTTGTTGGCCGTCTGGATCGGCGGGGGCGCCTTTTTTTCCTTCCGCAACGGTTTTGGCCCACGATGACATTGGGCTTTCTGACATTGGGCTTTCTGACATTGGGCCTTCTGACATTGGGCTTTTAAATTTCAGCTTTTTAAAATTGGGCCTTTTTCGCCTGTCACGCACAAGGATTGCATTCTTTCCTGGAGATTGAAAAAATATCGGTTGAACACAGGGTTCCCCTGGCGGACAATGAGGCGGCGAGCAACGATCGCCAGCGGGAGGAACCCCGTTACCTTTGCCTTCGATTGAAGGAGCGTAAAATGGAAAATCCTGGCATGCAGCAAGCGGAAACGGGCGGGGCGGAGGAACTTCCCCCCGATTTCGCCAGCAGGATCGCCACCAAGATCGTTTTTACCAGCGAGCGGGAACGCGATCCCGAGGAGGCGCTGGAAAAAATTTCGAGCATGCTGCTCCGAAATCTTGGCAAGGGCGGCCGGACGCGTCAATTCATCGATGTGCTGGAAGTTCTTGAAGACGACCCGGAAACCCTGCGCTTTTCGGGGTTGGCGCTGGTTTCGGTGGTGTTGGACAAACAGGAGGACCCCCCCTTCGAGAAATTCGTCGACGATTTTCTCGAAACCATGGTGCACGATCATCAGATCGAGTTCAAAAAGCCCCAGGAACTGGAATACCGCCGCAAGAATTTCTCCGCCTACGCGCGCATCCTGGGGGAATCCTTGATCGCCATGTACGACATCAACAATGAGTTGTACGAGGTGGCCAGCCATATTTTCACCTTGCTGATCCGCAAGGAAATGATGAAGGAGATAGAGGCCAAGGAAAGGGGATCCGAACCCAGCCGAAGAATCAGCCTGGGCGACGCCGAGGAAAGAAAAACCAAGGTTGGCAAGAAACTATTCGACGATCTGGTGGATTACATCCATTCCCGCGGCGAACAGCGCTCGGGCACCCTGCAACAACAAAATCCCAACGAATACATCTCGGTCTTGGCGGACCGGATGCGGGGAACGCGCCGATACGTCATTCAGGATATTCTGAACACCCAGGCCATGGAACGGCGCAAAGAGGCCGAAAAAGAACTGGGCGAGCGCCTGGCCAGCGCCGAGGAACTGGTCATGGCCAAGGATGCTTTCCGGCGGGGCGTCAGCCTGTATTGGACGGAGAGGCAATACAACTTCAAATACATGTCCGTGGAAAAAGTGCGCGTGACGATACAGGTGCTGGCGATGTGCCTGGGGGTGTTTCATTTCCTGCTGGGCTACCTGGGGGCGTTCGGCATCCTCTGGTGGGAAGGGATGATCACCACCGTGGCCTTGTACTTCTTCGCCCGGTTCTTCGGATCGCGGCAGTATTTCAACAAATTTTTTCCCGACGATGTGACCAAGGAACTGGAAGTGGTGGTGGGGTCCTTCACGCCGACCTTGCGCAAGATGTCCCAGGAGCAACTCGACGCCTTCCTCAACCGCCAGGTGAAGGATCGCGAAAACCTGAAAATCGTCACCATTCTCCCTGAATTCATCAAATACGTATTCGCCGTGATGCCCGACCGCAGAAACGTGGTGGTTCAGCGCGATGAACTGGGGGAGATCATGCAAAACGTGGAAATGGACATCGCCCGCATCATCCGCACCGCGCCGCCCGGCTCGGTGATCGGAATTTGACCGGAAACCGCCAGGGCGGGAACCGGCGGCATGGGGCGCTTCCAGCAGGGCGTCCACAAAGCCGTTGAGAACTTTTTCCCCGGTGTAATTTGGACGGTTTCGCTTGCCGCCACGAAGCCTCATCCCCCCGTCCCCCTGCTCCACGGAGTTTTCAAACAGCGTATGGAGAAAGGGGTGACTTCCTCCGCCATATCATTGTAAACACGATGCTTTTCCCCTCTCCATGGAATGGAGAGGGAGGCCGCGGGCCGGGGGGGGTGAGGCTTCAAGCACCGGGCCGAAGGCCGGAATAGGCCGGAGACGGGCAGGAGCACGGCCTCTGTGTCCTTGCAGCCGGGATTTAATGAAACAGCACGTACTCGAAGCCGGTCGGGTTGTTGCCGAATCCCCGCGTAGGGGGCGCGATCCACCCGGCCACTTTGCCCGGCTCGAACACGGGCACCATGGAGCGTTGCACCAGGTCGTAATCTTCCCGCGAAGGCAGCCAATCGCCGATCTGCTTGTCGAAGGCCGCCTGGCCGATCATTTCTCCGTCGATGGCGAATAAACTATCGGCATAAATCCCCACGTTTCGGTTGAACCGCTTGTTGGGAAGCGTGAGGCGTTCGGTCACGCCGGCATCCTCCAACACCTTGTTCCACCGCTTGAGGCCGCGGTGGAGGTCGGTGATGAAATCGTCCAGCAGGCAGGCGTTCATGGCCCGGCGCATGGGGATTTCCCGCTTGGTCCATTTTCCCTGTTCGACCACATCGGCCGTGTACACGTCATCCAGCGCGAGGTGATCGGGGAAGCGCTTGCCGTCGCCTTCCTGAAAGCGGCCCTTGAGCCCCGTGCCGAAATAGGTGGCCGCGTTGGAGGAATCCTCGCCGCCGAACAGGTCGTAACAGGCCGAGGCCCACTCGTTGATGTACTTTTGGATCACGGCCAGGGGAATGGCCCCGGCCTTTTCGGGATCGGCGCCTTCCTGCATCAACTCCGCGGTGCGGCGCACCACCCGCTGAATGCCGGTATCCCCCACCGATAGATGGAAGGCCTCCTCGGTGAGCATGAACATGGTCGAGCGGGCCAGGGGGTCGAAGGCGCTTTCGGCCAGCGCCGCCAATTGGAATTTTCCATCCCGGTCGGTGAACATGGTGAAGCAGAAAAAGGCCAGCCAGTCGTCGATGGGCTTGTTGAAGGCCTGCAGGATGCGGGGATGGTCCTCGTGGCCGGAGCGGCGCACCAGCATTTCCTCGGCCTCGTCCCGCCCATCCGCGCCGAAGTAGCTGTGCAGCAGGTAGACCATGGCCCACAGGTGGCGCGCCTCCTCCACGTTGATCTGGAACAGGTTGCGCAGATCCACCAGGCTGGGGGCCGTCTTGCCCAGCAGGCGCTGGGCCTCCACCGAGGCCGGCTCGGTGTCGCCCTGGGTCACGATCAGCCGGCGCAACTCCTTGCGGAATTCTCCGGGCACCTGGGGCCATAGTTTTTCACCGATTTTGTCGCCGAAATAGATGCTGTCCTGCTTGCGCGGATTGGCCAGGAAGATGCCCCAGCGGTAATCGGGCATTTTCACGTAATCGTAGATTGCCCAGTCTCCCGCGCTGACGCCGATGGCGGTGCGCAGGTAGATTTGATCCTGCTGGAATCCTTCCGGGCCCACTTCCTTCCACCAATCGAGGAATTTGGGGTGCCAATGCAGCAACGCCCGTTGCAGTTTCGGGTTTTGGTCAAGGTTCACGTTGTTGGGAATGGTGTCCAGCATGTTTGTTCTCCCGGGGGTTTCAGGTGCGGCGATGATCGAATTGGGGGCGGTTCGGCTCCCCGTAGAGGCTCAGGGCGCCTTTTTCGCCGGTGGCGTTGGGGCGCTGAAAAATCCAGTTCTGCCAGGCCGAAAGCCGGCCGAAAATCTTGGTTTCCATGGTTTCCGGGCCGGCGGAACGCAGGTTGGCCTCCATGCCGGTGAGGGCGTCTGGTGAAAAACTGGCGCGCTCCTCAACGGCCAGGCGCACCTCGTCGTCCCAATCCAGATCGTCCGGCGCGGAGGTGACCAGGCCGGCCTCCAGCGCCTCGGGGGCCGAGAAGCGGGCGGGAGACCGGGAAAGCACGATCTCCACCTGTTCCGGCTCGCCAAGAAACCGCTGGGCCAGGCGCGAGAGGCCGTTGCCCATGGGAAAGGCGTCCCTGTTGAGGGCGGTCAGGGCGATTTCCACGGGCCGCTCCGCATCCTCCATCATGTAAATCCGGTCGCTGGCCAGCGCGGTTTCCAGCAAAAAACCGCCAAAACACGAGCCCGGCTCGATGAAGGTGAACAGGGTGCGCGCCATGAGGTCCAGCCGTTTCAGGGTGCGGCGGATGAACAGCAGGGTTTCCTGGCCGAACCAATGGTGCTGGGCCGCCTGCAATTGCCGGTCATATTCCAGCAGGGTGTCCATGTTCCCCTCGGAGCGCAGTTGCAGCAGGCCCGCTTCCTCATAATTGAAGCGCAACTCCACCAGGGCGTCGTCCAACTCGCGGAACAACGCCAGCGGGTACCAGGCGCTTCCCAGCTCCGTGGGGTCGCCGGGCAGGGGCGCCGCCTGCTCCGGCGCGCGCAGGGTGACGGTGGCGGTGCGCGCGGCCGGATCGATATCCAGGGTGAGATGCCGGTAGGCCACGCGGTTTTCCCCGATGGACTTTTCCAGCGGCTCCAGCACGATTCCCTTCCGGGCGGCCCGTTCGGGATCCGCCTCGGAGCGCAGTTCGGCGGCGCGCCCGGCGATGGCTTCGTCCCACCTGGAGGCGGGATGCACCGCATCCACCAGCCTCCACTCCACCGCTTTTTGGCCCTTGACGCCCTCGGCCAGGGTGGAGAACACATCGGCCAGGTCCCGGCGCACTTTGCGTTTGTCCACCAGGCGGGTCAACCCGCCCGTGCCGGGCAGCACGCCCAGGAAGGGCACTTCGGGCAGGCTCACCGTCGAGGAGCGGTCGTCGATCAGATGAATTTCCTTGCAGGCCAGCGCCAACTCGTATCCGCCGCCGGAACAGACGCCGTTGAGGGCGGCGAGGTAGGTCTGTCCGCTGATCTCCGTGGCCTCCTCGATGGCCAGCCGGGTTTCGTTGGTGTATTTGCAGAAATTGACCTTGAAGGGATGGGTGGAACCGCGCAGCATGAAGATGTTGGCCCCGGCGCAGAATACGCGCTCCCGGGCGCTGGTGATCACCACCACGGAGACTTCCGGGTGCTCGAAGCGCATCCGGTTGACGGCGTCCGCCAGTTCGATGTCCACCCCCAGATCGTAGGTGTTCAGCTTCAACGCGTAGCCGGGATGGATGCCGCCGTCCTCCGCCACATCCAGGGTGAGGGTGGCCACCTGCCCATCGACGTTCAGTTTCCAGTGCCGGTAGATTTCCGGCCGGGTCTGGGGTTGCACACGGTGCCGCTGGCCTTCCAGGGCGGTTTGCGCCATTGCTGTGGTCATGGATCCTTCCCGGTTGCGGGAACGGTTGACGCCGTTCATCGACGGCGCTGGGACGCACCTTTCGCGGGCATGCAAAAATACAGGTTCCCGAAATTTATTCCCCCGGAGGCGATTTTGTCAAGAAATATATTGCCAATTCAGAATCGTTATGCAATATATTTCTTGCCTCTGTGACTGCCGGCCGTTAAAGGCCCTCTCATCATGACCCTTTTATCATGGGGGGCGGGGGCGTTGGAAGGCGCTGATTTCCATCATCCGCGCCTCGATAATTTCCAGCACCCGGATCCCACGGATGAAATCACGGCGACCCAAAACAGAATCCAAACCCGAAAAAGGCCCCGGCCGTGAGGCTGGCCAACCGCCCCGCCGCTCCCCACGCAAAAAGGCCTTGCTGTCCGTGCTGGGGCGCAGGGTGCGGGAATCGAGGACCCATCAGGGATTGAGTCAACAGGCCCTGGCCGCTCTGGCGGGACTGAGCCCGCGCTTCGTCGCGCAACTTGAATCGGGCCAGGCCAATATTTCCGTGGGCAAGCTGTCCGGCGTCGCCCGGGCGTTGGGGGAGCCGTTGCCCGCCCTGTTGGCCCGCCACTTCCCGGAATCGGGGAGGGGGAACCATCGGGCCGGTTTGCGCCGGGAGATCTCGGCGCGGCTGGAAGGACTATCGGGCGATGCCTTGACCGAACTGCTTTCAACCCTGCGCGGCCTGGAGGCCGGCGGGGTGGAGGCCCAACCGTGCGTGATTGCCCTGGTGGGCTTGCGCGGCGCGGGCAAATCCACCATCGGCCCTCTTTTGGCCGAGGCGCTGGGGCGGCGCTTTGTGGAAATGGACGAGGAAATTCAGGCGTTGACGGGTCTGGCCACGGCGGAAATTTTCGAAATGCACGGAGAAGCCTATTACCGCAAAACCGAGCGCGATGCCCTGGAACACCTGATCGACAAGGGCGGCGCCGTGGTGGTGGCGGTCTCCGGGGGATCGGTGACCGACCCGGCCATGTTCAGGGCGATGCGGGAGCGCACCTTGTTGATCTGGATCAAGGCGGACCCGGAGGAACACATGTCCCGGGTGATTTCACAGGGAGACCGGCGTCCCATGGCCGGCCGGCTCGATGCCATGGCGGAACTGCGCCGCCTGCTGGCCGCCCGGGCGCCCTATTACGCACAGGCCCGGTTTACCTCGGACACCTCCAGTGCTTCCCCCAACCTGTGCGCCGGTGAACTCGCGGCCATGATCGAGGGGATGTGATTGTCTACGCCTTTCACCGCCGATGTAACGCCGCAAACGCCGCATAGGATTGGGGGTTGGATCATGATCACCGCCAGGGTTTTTCCAGGGCTTCTTCTTCACGCCGTATTTCTTTTTGCCGTCCTTGCGATTCATTCCCGATCGGTGGAGGCCATTGAGCGTATCCGGGTGTTTCCCGTGATATTTTTCCCTCAGGACGCCAAATTGTCCAAGGGACGGATCGACTCGGCCTACCAAAAAATGAGCGATTCCCTGGTCCACGTTCAGAGCCATTTCCGCCGCCTTTTAATCAGCGACACGTTCCTCATCGAGCAAAATCCGGACAAGGTGTTTCGTTCGGCGCGTCCTCACCGTTATTTCCTGGGGTCGCCCAACGCCAAACCCGACAGCGCCCATCTGATGCTGGGCGAGTTGCTGCGTCATTATGGGGAAACCAGGGAATCGACCCGGCGGGTTTACGTTTTGGTCTACGTCCGGCCGGGGGAAATCGAATGTTCATGGATCGACAAGCACCGGATGTGCATTGGAGGAGGGCGCACCATAGACTCCTTTCCCGAACCCGGCGGCGGCATCGTGCAAATGGAATTTTCCAGCCTGATGGAGAACAAACCCTACCGCTTTCTTTCCACGGTGACCCATGAAATCGGCCACGGCTTCGGGCTGACCCACGTGGACTGTTTCAACTATGACATGCGTCGCAACGATTCCATCATGTCCTATCACGATGCGCACCTGCCGGCCGAGTTGGGCAAAGGCAAATTTTACGGAAATTTAAACCCGGAGGAGTATGCGCTGCTTTCCCTCCATCGCCGGGCCTTCCCCAGGTTCCGCTACGATCCGGCGCTCCACAATCCCACCGGCCGCCCCATCAGCGGCCTCATGCGCTGCCTGCTGGGTCCCATGGACAGCAGCCTGGGGCTGCCCCCGCGGAAAGGGTATCGGCTGTATTACGATGGAAAGAAGGTTTCCGGGCCGGAGGCGGCGTTATACACTTATCAGGCGGCCGAGGACAATTGCCGCTGGAATCGCAAGCACCGCCCCGGGATCGATGTGGGATGCACCTTCAATGGCCGTCCCCTGTCATACTGGCGGAAGCGAATCCCCACCCGGTGAAGGCCGCCGCCGCTCTTCCCGGCGCGGTGCTTTCAACCGAGTGGGACATGGACACCTTAGCGGAGCAAAAATAATGGATCCGAAATTCCTGGAACCCCAATCTCGATGGATGATACAAACCTTCTTCAAGCGCGATTTCGACGCCTTTGCCGATTCCGCCAAGACGCGGGTCAACCAGGTGGTGCTGGTGGCCGA
The DNA here is from genome assembly GCA_022573975.1 of SAR324 cluster bacterium. Classification (GTDB taxonomy): domain Bacteria; phylum SAR324; class SAR324; order SAR324; family JACQKK01; genus JACZSY01. Next base: position 12,072 of record JACZSY010000042.1, read on the forward strand.
CGTGGTCATGGTCTATATCCTGATTCAGCTGATTTATTGACGGCCCTGGCGCCCCCCTCGCCGCGCAGCATGGCCAGCGCCCTGCTCAGCGCCCGCGCTGTTTCCAGGGGATGCTGCATGGGGAAGGTGTGCCCTCCCGGCAGGGTGAGCAGGGCGCCCACCCCGAAGGCATTGGTGAGGTCCTCCATGCCTTCCGCGTGGACCACCACGGATTCCGCTCCCATCATCAATACCGCCGGGCATTGGCAGCGTTCCGCCCATTGAAAGAGCAGTTCGCCGGGTTCCAACGCGTAAAAATCGGCCTCCAGCCAGGGGGGACAAGCCAGTTGCAACCCGCCCTGCCCGGCCCCATCCCCAACCGCTTCGATCAGCCCGTGGGAAAGAAAGGCCTCCAGCGCCTCCGGATGCCAGTCCCGGTAACTTTTGTTGGTGGCGAAAAATGTCGCGGCTTCCTCCCGGGATGGCCAGCGGTTCTTCCGCATCCGGGTGAGGCCGATCAGGGAACGCCCATCGCTCAAGCGGGCCGTTGGCCATGGGTCTCCCCGCCGGCCACGGGCGATGGGCTCCATCAGCACCAGACCGGACACCAGGCTGGGCGCTTCCGCGGCCACTTGCAGGCAGAGCATGGCCCCCAGCGAGTGACCCGCCAGAATCACCGGGGGAGAAAGGTTTTGGGCGATGTAGGCCCGCATGTCCGCCTTGAGGGGCTCCCACCCCGGGAACTCCGATGGCACGGCGCTGCCCCCGAATCCGCGGACGTTGAGCGCATGCACCTGGCTGGAAAAATTCACCCTGGAGAAAAGCGCCCCGTAAATTTGGACGGGGAACCCGTTGCCGGGGCTGAACATCACCTCCGGCACGGTGTTTTCCGCCACGGTGTTTTCCGCCACGGTGTTTTCAACCACCGTGCCGTTCACCTCCAAGACATCGTTCCCGGCGCCGGTTTGGAAGGTCATGCCGGTGAGGACTATTCCGCCGGAAGGCGCGAAACGGAAGCTTTCAGCCATGGCAACCTTCGACTCCAGGGGGGGGATGAGGCCCCATGGGGCCTTATTTGAACTGAGCGGTATTGAAGACCGCTCGTTTTCCCTGGCCAAAAGAGAAGCGGATGCGGGTTTTGGACAGCCACCGCAACCGCCCACTCGTACCGGTGCTGAAGATGGGGTCAGGCAGGTGGCGCACCGTATCGCCCCCGGCGGGGAGAAAATGCAACCGAAGTGTAAAAATCGGAGCCGCCTCGGCATCCTCCTCGTTTTTGGCGATGGAGGCGACATGATAGAACACGACGCCCTCGGGACTGGCGGCCGGGCCTTCCGCCGTTTTGAATGTGGGCAAGGCATCGAGAATGGACCCGCCGCTCATCCGGTATAGTTTCTTGTAGGCCACGCCGCCAATCATCATCCGCAAATGAAAGATGCCCTCGGTGATTTCCGTGATCCTGACCAGCCTGTCCTTGGGGTCCAGGTTCGCATGGAAGGTGGAGATGGCTTCCCCATCCCTGGCGATATAGACGAACCGCCCGGTTCTGGAAATGGGCGCCACGTCAACGATGGTTTTCCCGGCAAGCGTCAACACCAGGCGGTTGCGGAAATAAACGGCGTTGTCCTGCCGATTTTCCGGAAACACCTGGAACAATCCAATGGTTTTGATGCCTCTGTGTTTGGGACCGGCGGCAAACTGTTCCATTGCCTGGGCAGCACCCCCCAAAACACACCAGAGCAGCAGCGCCGCCAATCCGGCGCGGCATGAAATACAAAATCGGTTCATGGAACCATCGCCTTCAAAGTCAAAAACATCGATTGCCAATAAACCACGGTTGTAAAAAACCACGGTTGTAAAAAACACGGTGGTATAACACCGCCATCGTTGAAAAATTCAAGGACTCCTCACTCGGGGCGGCATGCGTTTTTTCACAGGGAGCCAGGGTTCACCGGGAAAAAAAGGTGAAGAACTCATGGGGGAATCGCAACAATTGACCCGAGGTCCCCCCCAGTATGGCCCACCACCGGCCCAGTGGCAAAGAAGCGCCGGCCCTGAAGGCGCGAGCAAAACGGGGAGGAGGCATAATCAAGGCCCGGCGCGGGATCGACGCCTTTATGGGGCTGGCCGCCGTGGGCCTTTCCTTAGTCGATCCTTCGCCCGTAATGCACCACCAGTTGTGGCTGGCCGCGGTAGGTTTTTATGAACCCCTCCAGCCGGAGGCGGACGCCCGCCGCCCACAAATCGGCCCGTAATTTTTCGGCCGTCCTCCGGTATATCACGACCGGAAAAGAACGCTTCCGACCGCCGCGCTCCAGTTGCAACAGCAGCAAACTCAGGCGCCCCTGCTTGAAAAAACGCTTCCCGCTTTTCACCCGCCCCTCCAGTTTGACATACCGCTCCAACAGCCCGCGGGGTTTGAAACTGGAAGCCCGGTACACCCCGGCGCTGAACGATGGATTCCGCCGCCCCGCCGGTGTTTTCAGTTCGCGCCGCAGTCGCTTCAGGTACCGGCGGCGGGAGTCCGGCAGCCGCCAGATGCCCCTCCTGGCGTCGAAAGCCTCCCCCTCCGCCTTCGCATACCGGGCGTAGTCCGCCGGAAACCGGAAGCGCGTATCGAAGGGAGCATGACCGGCCCGGATCAGTCCCAGGTTGACGTTGCAGCCCCCCGCGTACACCACCGCCAGCGTGCGGCCATATTTTCCGGTGGCGCGATTTTTTGGAATCAGCAGGAATATGGGCGGCCGGGTGAGAGCCTCGCGAAGGAATTCCATCGCCGGCAGGCCATGCCCGCGGTCCATCCCTTTCCATGTTTCGGTCAACTCTGGCGTGTCCACGAACAACAACCGCACCCGCTCCCGGGGAAAGCTCAGCTTCCCGTCTCCGTCCAGGTCCGCCTCGAATGTGTCGCCGTCGTTGATCCGAACTGGAGGCGTAGCGAGGCGCACCTTCTCGAATCCGAGGGGTTCCGGGATGCCCTTCCGGGCGATTTCCATGGAGCTTCGCGCGGCGTCCCCCCTGACCGTTTTCCGGTTCGGTTCCGCGCATCCAGGTTCCGAAGACTCAAGTTCCGAAGACTCAAGCTCCGAGGACACGGCGGTGGGGAGGCCTGCCCCCAGGCAGGCCGCCAGGATGAGCAGCAAAAGGACGGAGAAAAATCTGCTCCCGGCAAGGCCGGGGATGGAAAGGGAACACGGAAATCGAGACAACGGCGAGAACCGCGTGTCCGCCTGGGGGGCGGGCCGTGGGGAGGGAAAAAGGAAGCCGCGGCGCCGGCGCTTATTCGGAGCCACTGTCCCGTTTCAGGCCCTCGGTGACCATTTCGCGCAAGTCCTTGCCAGCGCGGAAAAAAGGCAATTCCTTTCTCGGGACGTTCACCTTTTCGCCTGTTTTCGGATTCCGGCCGGTGTAGGAGTTGTACCGCTTCAGCAAAAAGCTGCCGAAACCCCGGATTTCCACTTTGTCTCCCGCGGACAAGGCTTGCTTGATGTTGCTGAAAAAAATATTTACCGCGCCCTCGGCCACCTTGTTGGTCTGGTTGGTCAGCACGGCCAACTTGTCGATCAATTGTGATTTATTCACTTCAACAGCTCCTGTCGTCACATGGCTGCCGCTTCAGGGAGCCGAAATTCCCCCCCGATGGGGTCAATGGAGAATGAGGATTCCTCCGCGAACCGTACGCCTGCGGTTTTACGAAAATACAAATCCAATCAGTCCCATATGTTCCGGAAAGGATTTGGATATATCAAGCCTGTTTCCAAAAATCAAACCAAACCGGCCGGAAATTTTCACCGGCCCGGCGAAGCAAGGATAATGGAGTGGAAAAAGGCCCCCAAGCGTGGCATTGTCGGTGCGCGGAGAGACGGTCTGGGCGAGGGTTCGGATCGTCCTTGATTTTTCATTGAACCAGGAGTTGTTCCATGGCCCATGAAATTCTCAATCTGACCAGCGTTCACCCCACCCGCGGGTATTCCCATGCGGCGAAAGCGGGGAACACGCTCTTTATCGCGGGACAAATCGCCCAGGATCAGGGAGGGGGTCTGGTCGGAAAAGGAGACATGGCCGCTCAAACCCGGCAGGTCTTCTCCAATTTGCGGAACATCCTCGACGAGGCCGGAGGCTCTCTGGCCAACATTGTGAAAATGACAACCTTGATCACCCATTTCGCCAATATCGATGCCTATCGGACTGTGCGGAACGAGTTCCTCTCCGATCCGATGCCACCCAACACGCTGATGGTGATCGATTCGCTGGCCAGCCCGGATTTTCTGATCGAGGTGGAGGCCATCGCCGTGCTCGATTGACCCCCCCTTGCCCTGGCCGGAAGAAAGGGGCGCCGCCGCGGGGATGGCGTCAAGGGAAATCGCCGCCATGGATAGTCGCCACGGAAATGTTTTTTTGCCGATTCGTCAACGGATCATGACGGTGCGGCGGAGGGTCGGCCGAAACAGGGACCCGGAGGTTCAATGGATGCCCGGCCAGACCGGCTTTTTCGGCCCCGATCCGGGCCTCTCCCGGGATTGGGCCGTCAGGGCGATTTCCGCCGTGGGCGGCCACGGCGAAATTTTCAAGCCCCACAGCGGCAAAAACACGCCCCTCCGGCTGAATCGCGGGCCGAACCGGCTTTGGAGCAGGGGCGGCCTGCTCCATGCCCCCCCCATTCCGATAAATTTTCGACTTGGTTTTTGTGCCGCCCAAGGGTGAAATTCGTTCAGCAAAATACCGGACAGGGATTGAATCTTTTTGTACGGGTCCATTCCCCGCCGCCCGCGGCGAAAAAGAAGTCCCTGGTTTGATGCCTCGCTGCTTGCGGCGAGGTGCTTCATTTGAGAATAGGGTGCCGGATGTGTTATAGAAGACACATTTTGCCGGCGGATATTCCAGTTAAAGTCATCTCAACATCGTCAAGGGCGATTGGGGTGCAAATGAAACGTTTTTTTGCATGCTGGCCCTGGTGGCCGTGCTCACGCCATTGGCCGCTGAAGGATTTGCGCAGCGGAGCGCCGGTGTGCGAAAGCGCAAACCCGCCGCGACCCAACAGCGGGCGGCGTTGGTGATCGGCAACGCCAATTGCGGCCCGTCCATGGACCCGCTGGTCAACGCCCTCATTATCGCTGAGGAAAAGGGCATCGCCCAAGCCAACGTGGGACGTATGGCGCGGAGTACCAGGGACCCGGAGGCAGGGAGAATGTTGGGCCGATACGGCGCATTCGGCCCGAACAATGGCCTTTCCAGGGAGCAGCCCGTGTGGGCCATCCGCGCGGTGGGCGACTATGGGGAAATTTTCCAAAGAATTTAGGAATAAGAACCCCGTTGTCCATTAATCGCGGCCTATACCGGCTTTGGAGCAAAGGAGGGATATTATTTTCTCCTCCATTGAGATAAAAGGAAGAAAGGTTTCAAGTCGTGGGGAACGGCCCAGGTGATTCCTGTTTTTGTGGCTCCTTTCGTGACGGGAAAACACCTTGGCGCATCAATGGATAATTTTTGAGACAAGGAGGAAAAAATCGCAGCTGTCAGTGGAAAATTATAAAAAATCAACCATGACGATGCCTCCTTTGGTATTTCGGCTGAAAAGGTTGACATTCCCGGGTGGAATTCAAAAGTTGCACCCAGGTATGGTGATATTCTTTTTTTAAACACACCCTATCAAGAGGGGTTTTCATGAAATCCAACGTAATGATTGTCGTCGCATTTATCGTTGGCGCTGTATTGGCCTATCTCGTTCTATCTTTTACCGGCTCCGAGCCGGCAACCACCCAGGAAGAGGCAACAGCGCCTGGCCTGCTGGAAACGATTGTATCGCGCGGAGAACTGAAATGCGGCGTCTCCGGCACCCTGCCCGGTTTTGCTTCGCTGAATTCAAGTGGAGAGATGGTCGGATTCGACGTGGATTTCTGCAAGGCCACGGCCGCCGCGATCGGGGTCGGATTGTCGATCGAAGCCCTGACCGCCAAGGAGCGCTTCACGGCCCTGCAATCCGGCCGGGTCGATGTGCTTTACCGCAACACCACCTGGACCATGAGCCGGGATGTCAAGTTGGGCCTGGATTTCCACGGCGTCAACTATTATGACGGCCAGGGTTTCATGGTGCGAAAGGACGGGAAGATCAAAAATGCCAAGGATATGGACGGCGCCACGGTCTGCGTGGACACGGGCACCACCACCGAGCTCAACCTGGCGGACTATTTCCGCAGCAACGGCATGAAGTACAAGCCGGTGGTCTTCGAGGGCGCGGACAAGGCACGCGCCGCCTACGAGGCCGGACGGTGCGACGTGCACACCACCGACGCCTCCGGGCTGGCCGGGCAGCGCAGCGCGCTGAAAAATCCCAATGACCACATTATTCTCCCCGAAATCATCTCCAAGGAGCCCTTGGGCCCGGTGACGGTCCATGGCGACAACAAATGGGGCGACGTGGTGCGCTGGGTGCTCAACGTGCTGGTGGTCGCCGAGGAAAAGGGTATCACCCAGAGCAACGTGGAGCAGATGGCCGGCAGCAGCAAGGATCCGGAAGTTCAACGGATGCTGGGCAAGACCGGCACCTTCGGCGCCGATCTGGGCCTCTCCAAGGATTGGGCCGTCAAGGCCATTCCCTCAGGGGGCAACTACGGTGAAATTTTCGAGCGCAATATCGGCAAAAGCACCCCGCTCAAGCTGGACCGCGGTTTGAATCAGCTTTGGAGCAAGGGCGGATTGTTGTATGCGCCTCCCATACGGTAATTCATTTACGGTAATTCATTATTCCGTAGCATAATGCCGCGGGCCGGCCCTTCCTGGGGGAGCGCCGGCCCGTTTTTCTTCCCATCACCGGCCAAACACCATCATGACCCCACCGCGGAGGGACCAACCGCAATCCCTGATTGCATTGTGGCGCAATCCGGTGGCGCGGGCGTGGATTTATCAAATCGCCATTTTGTTGGCGGTGGGTCTGGGGGCCCACACCCTGTTCCAAAACACACGGAGGAACCTGGAGGAAAAAGATACCGTATCCGGATTTGCCTACCTGGCGAATGAGGCCAGTTTCGGCATCGGGGAAATCCTCCCCGTGCCGGTTTTGGAGGGGGGGCTGATTCATCTCTTGATCGCCATCGTGGCCGGGCTGTTCCTCGTGTTTTTGCTGTCCCGGTGGCAAAAGCGGCGGGGCAGCACCATCGGTGCGGACACGCGGCTGGTGATCGTGGTTTTCATACTGCTGTTCGGTGTTCCTCTCGCGGTGCTCTTTTACAGCGGCGACACCATCAGGGCCATCCACTACACCGAGGCCAACAGCTACGGGGTGGCCCTGATGGTGGGTCTGCTGAACACCTTCAAGGTCTCCCTGATTGGCTGCGTGCTGGCCACCCTGCTGGGGCTGTTCCTCGGCATTTCCCGGTTGTCTTCCAACTGGCTGGTGGCCAAGCTGTCCGAGACCTATATCGAAATCGTCCGCAACATTCCCCTGTTGGTGCAGTTGTTTTTCGTATATATCGCCGTGCTGCGCACCCTGCCCCAGCCTGAAAACAGCCTGCGTTTCTTCGATGTGGCGATTCTCAACAACCGCGGTCTCTACCTGCCCAGCCCCATTCCGCAAGATTTCGCCAACCTGTTCATGTTGAGCATCGCCGCCACGCTGACCGGGATTTATTTCTGGCGGCGCCATGTCAAACAGCGGCAGGACCGCACCGGTGAACAGTTGCCTTTTTTTCTCCCTTCCGTGGCGGCGCTGGTGGCCGTTTCGGGATTGGTCTGGCTGATTTTCGGCACTCCGTTTCAGCTGGAATATGCCGAGTTGCGAGGATTCAATTTCGTGGGCGGGCTGGAATTGTCCCCCGAGTTCACCGCCATGCTGATTTCGCTGACGCTCTACACAGCCGCCTTCATCGCCGAAATTGTCCGTAGCGGCATCCAGGCGGTTTCCAAGGGCCAGCGCGAAGCGGCGCAATCGCTGGGTCTGCGCGGCGGTCAGACTTTGCGGCTGATCGTTCTGCCCCAGGCCATGCGGGTGATGATACCGCCCCTCACCAGCCAATTCCTGAACCTGACCAAGAACAGTTCCCTGGGCACGGCCATCGGATTCGCCGAAGTGGTGAACATCAGTGGCACCATCATCAACCAAAGCGGACAGGCCATCGAGCCAATCGCCCTGACCATGGTGATCTACCTCACCTTCAGCCTGTCCATTTCCATGCTGATGAACTGGTACAACGCCAAAATGCGATTGGTGGAACGATGAAAAGCGAGGCGGCCGTTGAACATGGCGCCGGCGCCGGAAAACCGCCTATGTGGTCCATCGCTTTGGGATGGATGCGCCGGAACCTGTTCAATTCCTGGCTCAACTCCCTGATCACCCTCGCCGCCCTGTGGATGATTTATGAGGTGGCGGTCTTCCTGGTGGGGTGGGCGCTGGTCAATGCCGCCTATGGATTCGACCCGGAGAGTTGCAGGGCAGCGGAGGGTTTGTGCTGGCCGTTCTTCGCGGACACCTGGAAATTGTTCATGGTGGGCCGCTACCCCTTTGAATTGAGATACCGCCCATTGCTGGTCGTGCTGTTGATCGCGGGCGTCGCGGTCCCGGGGATTTTCCGCGCCGTGCGCCAGTCGATATGGTATTACGCCGTCTGGGTGGCGGCGGGAGTGGTGGCCCTGTTCATCATCCGCGGGGCGGATTTCCTCAACATCAGCCTTGTCAATACCGGCCTGTGGGGCGGGCTGATGCTCACCATGATTCTTTCGGTGGCGGGCATCGGGTTTTCTTTTCCCATCGGGGTGGTGCTGGCCCTGGGCCGCCGCAGCCAGTCCATGCCCATCGTGCGGGCGCTCTGCGTGGGATACATCGAACTGATCCGGGGCGTGCCCTTGATCACGATCTTGTTCATGGCCTCCAACATGCTTCCCCTGTTCTTCCCTCCGGGGTTCGACCTGGACAAGGTGCTGGCGGCTCAGATCGGGATCATCCTGTTTTCCGCCGCCTACATGGCCGAGGTGGTGCGGGGGGGGCTGCAGGCCATTCCCAGGGGGCAGATCGAAGCCGCGGAAGCGGTGGGCCTCAATTACTGGCAGACCATGGCGTTCATCGTGTTGCCCCAGGCGCTACGGATCGTGATTCCTCCCCTGGTGAGCACTTTCATCGCCCTGCTCAAGGACACTTCCCTGGTGGCCATCATCGGGCTCTACGACCTGCTGGGGATTCACGCGCAGATTATCGCCAATCCGATCTGGCTGGGGCAGGGGGTCGAAGGGTATGTCTTCATCGGCCTCATTTATTGGATCATCTGCTTTTCCATCTCACGCTACGCCAGCAAGCTGGAAAAACGTTTCCAGGCCGCGCAACATTAGGCTGCGGCATTTGACCGTCGTATTTGACGGCTGTATTTGACGGCTGTATTTGACGGCTGTATTTGACGGCGGCATTCGACCGCCCGCGAGGCTCCAACCGAGAACGAGACCATGACCGAACCCGCCAAGAACGAACCCGCCGAGAACGAACCCGGGAAGTACATCATATCGATCCGCAACATGAACAAGTGGTTCGGCGAGTTTCACGTGCTCAAAGACATCACCCTGGAGGTCGAGCGGCAGGAGCGGGTGGTAATTTGCGGCCCTTCGGGTTCCGGCAAATCGACCCTGATCCGC
>JACZSY010000043.1 GCA_022573975.1 SAR324 cluster bacterium
GGGGGTTGACAACCGCAGGTACCAGACGCCGGCGTCGAGTTCACGTTCGATGCGGAAGTTGCCGTCGACACCGCTGTGCCAGTCACGTTCCACGACCTCGCCCTCGGCGTTCATCAGCTCTCCCGAGGGCGCGCCCATGGCGGAGTCCCAGGGAAAGGTCTCGCTTTCCAGTACCACGCGGGTCGGCTCCTGCAGGGTGAAGGTGAAGTAGCGCATTCCCGTCGACATGACCTCGAAGGGGCGGTCGGGTGCCAGCGGGATGGCGTAGTCGCGTGGATCGCTCGTGCCCGCACAGCCCGTCAGTAGCAACAGCATCGAGAATAGAGCAGCAACGCAGCGGCGCATGGCAGCCTCCTTTGCAGCTAGCGCGTTACCTTCAGCCTACTCCCAATAGCCGTTCCACGCCCAGCCAGATCAGACGCAGCGCCAGCAGGGTCAGGGTCCACTTGAAGAAAGAGTCGAAGCGATGGTCGGTCACCCGGTTCAGCAGGCGCAGGCCCAGCCAGGTGCCGACGAAGCCCGCCACGACCATGACCAGCATCAGCCCCAGCCAGTCGCGGAAGACGAAACCGGCAAAGCCGAAGATGAACGCCTTGGTGGCGTGTTGAAAGGTCATGCAGGTGGCGAAGGTGGCCACCCGCGGCAGCCGCTCGCTCATGCCGAGCTTGATGAACGAGGCGACCATGGGGCCGCTGGCGCCCACGAAACTGGAGAGCAGCGTAGTGAGCGCGCCGGCAATCACGGTGCCGGTGCGCCCCACCGCCCGCTGGGGCAAGCCCGGCCCCCAGCAGGAGTAGAGCACAAAGGCGGCGATGCACAGCTCCAGCACGCCGTAAGGCAGGCGGATCAACAGCCAGGCCGCCACCACCGCGCCGACGATCACGCCGGGCAGGAAGGCGGCAACGATGTCACGACGAACGTGCCGCCAGGTCATCAGCGCCCGGCCGCCGTTGGAGCCGAGCTGCACCATGCCGTGCACCGGGATCATCGCCGTGGCCGGCATCACCTGGGCCATGGCGATGATCAACAGCGTGCCCCCGCCGATGCCGGCCGCTGCCGACAGCGCCGAGGTCACTACCGAGAGCAGCACCAGGATCAGGTTGACCCCGGCCGACAGTGGCGAGAGCAGCTCCAGCATCAGGCCGGACGCCTCACGGCAGCCTGCCCTCCTCGACGCCGTGGCACGCCACCTCGCTGCCGTCGCTGCGCGCGATCAGCCGCGGCACCTCGGCCTTGCAGCGCTCGTTGGCATGCGGGCAGCGCGGATGGAAGGCGCAGCCGGTAGGCGGATGCACCGGGTTGGGCACCTCGCCCTGAATCACGGTGCGCTCCTTGCCCACGCCCTCCAGCGACGGCACCGCGGCCAGCAGCATCTTCGAGTAGGGATGGTGGGGGTTCTCGAAGAGCTGGTCGGCCGGGGCGATCTCGGCGATACGCCCCAGGTACATCACCGCGATGCGGTCCGACATGTGCTTGACCACCGCCATGTCGTGGCTGATGAACAGGTACGTCAGCCCGTACTCGTCCTGCAGGTCGCGCATCAGGTTGAGGATCTGCGCCTGCACCGAGACGTCCAGGGCGGAGGTTGGCTCGTCGCAGACCAGGAATTCGGGCTTGCCGGCCAGGGCCCGGGCGATGCAGATGCGCTGGCGCTGGCCGCCGGAGAACTCATGGGGGTACTTGTCGCCATCGGCGGGGGAGAGTCCCACCTGCTGCAGCAACCCCCCCACCGCCTCCAGCCGTTCGGCTTTGGGCAGGGTTCCGCGCAACGGTTCGGCCACCAGGTTTTTCACCCGCCAGCGGGGATTGAGCGAGGCGTAAGGGTCCTGGAAAATCATTTGCATGCGGCGGCGCTGGGCCAACAGGCCGGCGCCTTTCAACCGGTCGAGACGCTGGCCGTCGAAATGCACGCTGCCCGCCGTGGCGTTTTCCAGGCCGAGGATGAGCCGGCCGATGGTGGACTTGCCCGACCCCGATTCTCCCACCAGGGAGAAGATTTCCCCCTTGTGGATGGTGAAGGACACATCGTCCACCGCCTTGACCAGGATCCGGCCCGTGCGGTTGATCAGCCGGGCCAGCCAACTGCCCGATACGTCGAAATGGCATTTCAAATTTTCGACCTGGATCACGTGGGGCTGCTCGTCTGCGGATTGATCATCGAGTGTTTGGGCCTGGAGGGTTTGGGCGCGGAGCGGGCTGTTGGCGCTCAGGCCCCGCCAGGCTTGGTGAAAAGATGGCAGGCGGCCAATTGGTTTTCCGCCACAGCGATCATGGGGGGCACGGTGCGGGTGCAGGCCTCGATTTTCTGCGGGCAGCGCGGGTTGAAGGCGCAGCCGGCGGGAATGCCGTCCAGCCGGGGCATCACCCCTTCGATCTGTATCAGCTTGTCCGCTCCGGAGCCGATTTTTGGGATGGCGGCCATCAGCCCAACGGTGTAGGGATGCCGCGGGGCGGAGATGATCTGGCGCACCGGGCCAATTTCCACGATCCGCCCGGCATACATCACGCACACCCGGTCGGCCGTTTCGGCGATCACACCCATGTCGTGGGTGATCAGGATCACCGCCGTGCCGTGCTCCTTGGAGAGCCGCTTGAGCAGGTTGATGATCTGGGCCTGCACCGAAACGTCCAACGCGGTGGTGGGTTCGTCCGCGATGACCAGCTTGGGATTGGCGCACAGGGCCAGCGCGATCACCACCCGTTGGCGCATGCCTCCGGAAAACTGGTGCGGGTAATGGCCGATGCGCTCATGCGGCGCGGGAATGCCCACCTCGCTCAGCATGTCGAGGGCCCTTGTTTGGGCTTCCGCCCTGGAGAGGGGGAGGTGGGTCAGGATGGTCTCCACCAGCATGTCTCCCACGGTGTACAATGGGTTGAGTGAGGTGAGGGGGTCCTGGAAGATGGCCCCGATGTCCCGGCCCCGGATGCGCCGCATGGCCTGTTGCGAAAGCGCCGCCAGGTTTTTCCCCTCCAGCAGGATTTCCCCCTTGACGATGCGTCCCGGGGGTTCCAGTAGGCCGATGATGGCGTTGCCGGTCATGGATTTTCCCGCCCCCGATTCGCCCACCACCCCCAGGATTTCCCCCGGCATCAGGTCGAAGCTGATGTCCTGGATGGCTGTCAGGACGCCCCTGCGGTTGGGAAACTGAACCATCAGATCGCGCACCGAGAGCAGGGGCTGGACCTGCCCCGTGGACTCCTCCTGAGACCTCTCCGCGCCTTCCATGGGCCTCACCGCAGCTTGGGGTTGAAATAGTCGCGCAGCCAGTCGCCCAGCAGGTTGACCGACAGCACCAATATCACCAGGGCCGCGCCAGGAAATATCACGATCCACCACTCGCCTGAGAATAGGAAATCCTGACCAATGCGGATAAGAGTGCCCAGCGAGGGCTCGGTAGGGGGCACTCCCACGCCCAGAAAGCTCAGCGTCGCCTCAAGCAAAATGGCCACGCCCATGCTGATGGTTGCAATGACCAGCACCGGCCCCATCGTGTTAGGGAGAATATGGCGCAGCATGATCAGCGGGCGCGAAATGCCGATCAATCGCGCCGCCAGTACGTATTCCTTGTTGCGCTCCACCATGGATATGCCCCGCACGGTGCGGGCAAAGTTAACCCACTGGCTGAGCCCGATGGCGAGCACCAGCACATAGACCACCACATCCTCGTGGCGGTTATTTGGCAGAAGGGCGCGCGCCACACCATCAATCAACAGCGCGATCAGGATGGCCGGGAAACTCAATTGCACATCGGCCACACGCATGATCACGACATCCACAATACCCCCCAGGTACCCGGCCACGAGTCCCAGGGTCACCCCCAAAATCATGGCTAGGCTCACGCTGGCAAACCCGATAAACAGGGAAAGGCGGCTGCCATATAAAATGGCCGAGTAAAGGTCACGCCCCTGATTGTCAGTCCCAAGGGGGAAGGCCCATGACCCGTTTTCGGCCCAGACCGGCGGTGTGAAGGCGTCCATGAGGTTCAGGGCGGCCGGGTCAAACGGGTTTTGCAGTGAGATCAACGGCGCGAAAAAGGCGGCCAGCAGCATCACCGCGGTCACTCCGCCCGAGATCATGGTGATCTTCGACTGGGTGAAGCTGTACCAGAAATCTCCGTCAAAAAAGCGGTGCAGCGAATCCCTGATGCGCTCGGTCACTTCCATGGCTTAGCCTAGGGAACTTCGCATGTCGCCACGCAGACGCGGATCAACGACGTTATAGAGAATATCAACGGTCAGGTTGATGAGGACAAAAAACAGCGCAATCAACACCAGGTAAGCCGACATGATGGGGATATCCACCGAGGAGATGGCCCCAATAAACAGCAGGCCCATACCCGGCCACTGAAATACCGTCTCGGTGATGATGGCAAAGGCGATGATGGAGCCCAGTTGCAGGCCGGTGATGGTGATCACGGGGACGAGAGTGTTTTTAAGGGCATGGCCGAAGTTCACCGCGCGGTTGGTAAGCCCGCGCGCCCGGGCGAACTTGATGTAATCGGTGCGCAGCACTTCCAGCATCTCCGACCGTACCAGGCGCATAATCAAGGTCAACTGAAAAATTCCAAGAGTGAATGCCGGCATGAGCAAGGACTTGATGCCGCTTTCAGTCAGCAGGCCGGTTGTCCACCAGCCAAGATCCACCACTTCGCCACGGCCAAATGTGGGTAGCCAGCCCAGGATCACCCCAAAGAGCAGAATGAGCAAAATGCCGATGAGGAAAGTGGGCAGGGAGATACCTACCAGGGACAGAGTGAGGAAAAAGTGGCTCAACCACCGGCCGGGCCGCAGGGCCGTATAGATGCCCATGGGAATTCCGGTCAGAAGCGCAAACAACGCGGCCAGCAGCGATAGTTCCAGGGTGGCCGGCAGGCGCTCGGAGATCAGCTCGGAAACCGGACGCCCGATCTGGTATGAAATTCCAAACTCGCCCTGGACCATGTTTAACACGAAGCGCCCAAACTGCACCGGCACGGGGTCGTTTAGCCCCAGGTTTTCCCGCAAGGCGGCCCGCTCCTGAAGGGAGGTTTCCTGGCCCACCAGCATGGCTACCGGGTCGCCCACGTACCGAAACATGGTGAAGGCCAGCAGGGCCACCACAAGCATGACGATGATGGATTGAAACGTACGGCGAACAATGAGGACAAACATGGCCGGCCGGGTTTCCCAAATCGTGAAAGGTTGTAACTGAATATGGCGAAGACCCTGGCGCCACAGGATCTTGCCGCGGCGCCAAGGACCAAACCTAGGATGGGTGAAACAGCTACTTCATGTAAACATGACGCCAGTCAAACACGTTGTCCGGCCGTTGCTTAAGGCTGATCTTGTTCGACACACCCCAGGACACCGCCTGCTGGTGGAGGGGGATATGGGAGATATCGCGGATGGTTATGCCCCAGGCTTTTTCGATCAGGGCATCACGCTTCTTCTTGTCGGTTTCCCCAAGAATTTTGTCGGTCAACCGGTCTACCTCCGGGTTGCAGTAACCGCCCAGGTTGAACTTCCCCCGGGTGATCTTGTTGCGGGCACCCGCGGGCCAGATCGGACCGCCGTTTTTGAGGTTCGGGCAGCCGTGCAGGTTGTGCAGCACGTTCCATGAATCCAAACTTCCCGGAGTCCAACCCAGCAGATAGAAGCTGGCATCCAGATTGGGGGCGAGAATCTTGGGGAAGTACTTGGCCTTGGGCTGGGCCAGCAGGTTCACCCTGATGCCCACCCTGGCCAGCATGGACACCACGGCGGTACAGATGGACTCGTCGTTCACATAGCGGTCATTGGGACAGTCCATGCCAATGCTAAATCCCTTTCCATAACCGGCGGCGGAAAGCAACGATCTGGCCTTTCCGGGGTCGTATTCCAAGCGCTTGAAGTGGGTGGCGCTGAGGGGGGTCAGGCTAGGGGCGATCATCAACGAGGAAGGCTCGCTAAGACCCCGCATGACCTTTTCCTGGATGGCCTTGATATCAATGGCCCGGAAAAAAGCTTCCCTCACACGCTTGTCCTTGAAGGGATTCTTGCCCTTCACGCTGGAGTGGAGCAATTCATCGGAGTGCTGGTCCATGCCCAAAAAGATGGTGCGCAATTCGGGCCCCACCAGGACTCTTGTGCTGGGGGTGGAATTCACCCGGCGCTGATCCTGCACGGGGACTGGGTAGACCATGTCCACCTGCCCGGAGAGCAGGGCGGCCACACGGGTGGCATCGGAGCCGATGGGGGTGAAGATTACCCGGGTCAGGTTGTGGGTCTTATTAGGGTTGTCCCACCAGTTCGGGTTGACTTCAAACACGGTCTTCACGCCGGACTCATGGCTGACCAGCTTGAAGGGACCGGTGCCATTCGCGTGGCGGGTCGCGTAGTTTTCCTGCTTGCCCCCAACATTCTGTGGGCTGACGGCGTTATTGGCCTCGGTCCACTCCTTGTCCATGATGGCCCAGGTTGCCCACTCGAAGTGAAGGATGGGGTTGGGCTTGGAGGTAATGAAGTCCACCGTGTAATCATCCACCTTTACCACCTTGGTATCGGCGGCAATCCGGGTCTTGAGGTCGGAGCCCTCGGCACGGACCCGCGTGGCGGAAAAGACCACGTCATCGGCGGTAAAGGGGTTACCGTTGTGATACTTCACGCCCCTTCGCAGGTGGAAGCGCCAGCGGGTGGGCTCCATCACCTCCCATCTGACAGCCAGGGCGGGCTGAATACTCATGTCCGCACCGCGACGGATCAACCCTTCATACACATTGCCCTGGGTGCCCAGGTGAAAGGTCTCGTTGAGATTGTAAGGGTCAAAAGAGTTCAAGGTGCCCTGAAAAGCGAATTTGAGCTCCTTGGCCTGTGCCGATGCGGCTGCAAAAGAAATCGTGACCATCAGCAATATGGCGAACATCGAAATTTTCCACCGCATGACTTTCTCCTTCGGCAAAATACAGTTGACGAATGCGTTTCCAGATGAATATGGATTTCATCGCTAGCAATGGTTCAGAAGGGCGGGAAAGTCAATAAAAATGTGGGATTTCCCCGCCGCGGCCAACAACATGGGGGAGTGAGGGGGAATTCGCCGCGGGCGTGATGTGCGGCCCCCGAATCCTCCCCCTTCCGGCCTTCGGCCCGGTGCCCGAATCCTCCCCCTCCGGCCTTCGGCCCGATTTCATGGTCGATGGCGTCGCGCACGAAGCGGAAGGAGTTGAGGTTCTTGGTTTCGGTGCGGGTGCCCAGCTTGCTTTCGCCCACGGGCCGCAAAGACACATTGGCGTCGGCGCGCAGGTTGCCCTGCTCCATGTTGCCCCGGCCCACCCCCAGGCAGGTCACCAGGGCGTGCATTTTTTCCATGTAGGCCCGCGCCTCCGCGAGAAATTTTTAGCTTTCTCCCTAAACGCCTTGGCGAATCGGTTTGGCTTTTCTTCCTAATAGGCCTGCGCGAACACCACCCGCTGTTTCGAGGGTTCGCCGGTGAGGATGCACTTGCCGGGATCGGCTGCTTGGGCGGTGTTTTCCGCCGTGCCGTTGAGGGGGATGCAGCGGATGGTGGCCTTGGTTTCCTCCTTGATTTTCTGCTCGACTTCGCCACTGCCGTTCCAGTGGGCCATGATGAACCCGCCTTCCCTGGCGGCCATGATTTCCTTGAATTTCCCGTAATCGTCCACCACGTGGGTGTTTTCCTCGCGGAAGGTCTTGGCGCGGTGGAACAGATCGGCCTGCATGGTATCCAGCATGGCCTGGGCCTCGGTGGCGACCCGCTCCAGGGGCGTTTTGGTTTTCTCGCGGGTGTCGCGGCGCACCAGCATGGCGTGGCCCTCCTTCACGTCGCGGGGGCCGATCTCGATGCGCAGGGGCACGCCCTGCTGCACCCAGTCGAAGAAGCGCTCGGCGGGCCGCAGGTCGGTGCGGGTGTCCAGCTTGATGCGCAGGGGGTCGAACACAGCGCCCAACGCCTCGCGCACCCTCTCGGCCACGGGCATCACCTCGGCGGCTTCGGCCTCGTCCCTGGCCAGCGGAATCACCGCCACCTGCACCGGCGCGATGCGGGGGGGAAGGATCAGGCCGTCGTCGTCGCTGTGGGTCATCAGCAGCCCGCCGATCATGCGGGTGGAGGCGCCCCAGGAGGTGGTGTGCACGAATTGGCGCTGGTTGTCGCGGTCCAGGTACTGGATGTCGAAGGCCTTGGCGAAGTTCTGGCCCAGGTTGTGCGACGTGCCGGCCTGCAGGGCCTTGCCGTCCTGCATCATGGCCTCGATGGAGTAGGTGCGGATGGCCCCGGGAAATTTCTCCGCCTCGCTCTTGCCGCCCGGAATGACCGGCATGGCCAGCCATTCCTCGTGAAACTTACGGTAGATCTCCAGCATCTGCAGGGTTTCCGCCTCGGCTTCCTCCGCCGTTTCGTGGGCGGTGTGCCCCTCCTGCCAGAGGAACTCCGAGGTGCGCAGGAAAAGCCGGGTGCGCATCTCCCAGCGGATGACGTTGCACCACTGGTTGATCAGCACGGGCAGGTCCCGGTAGCTCTGGATCCATTGGGCGTACATGTAGCCGACCATGGTCTCCGAAGTGGGGCGCACCACCAGGCGTTCTTCCAGTTCCTTGCCACCGGCGTGAGTGACCACGGCCAGTTCGGGCGAAAAGCCTTCCACGTGCTCGGCCTCCTTCTGGATGAAGCTTTCGGGAATCAGCAGCGGGAAGTAGGCGTTGACGTGGCCGGTCTCCTTGAACATGCGGTCCAACTGGGCCTGCATGTGCTCCCAGATGGCGTAGCCGTTGGGACGGATCACCATGCAGCCCTTCACCGGCGCATGGTCGGCCAGTTTCCCGGCGGCGATCACGTCGAGGTACCACTGGGAATAGTTCTCCTTGCGGGGGGTGATGTTCTTGGCCATCCGTTCCTTTCCCTGGCTCCCGGTAATAATGAAAATACGGGTCGAGATTAAAGCTTCACGGCGTGAAACCGGCCGCCGCCCAAGCGGCCATTATCGATCAAGTCCACGAAGAATGTATAGGCCCCGATGTATTTCTCGTGGCGCTCGCGGCCGAAGCGGCGCACCGTTTCCGCCTCCAGCGATTTGAACATTTCCAGCCGCTCGCGCAGGATGACCTTCCACTGGGCGGAGAGGTCCTCGCCGTGGGTCACGCGGAAACCCGCGCCGTTCAGCAACGCCCGATACTCCTCCATGCCGGCGATGTGCTGGGCCGCGATGCCCTCGCGCAGCTGCCTCCGCTCCCCATCGCTCAGTTGCGGGAAGGCGATCCAGTCGGTGAAGGCCAGCCCGCCGCCGGGTTTGAGCACCCGATGCAGCGAGGCCAACAGGGCCGCCTTGTCCGGAATGTGGAGGAAGGATTCCTGGCCCACCGCCGCGTCGAAACTTTCCCCGCGCAGTTCCAGGGCGCAGGCGTCGGCCTGGACGTAGGAGACCCGGTCCGCCAGCCCGGCCATGGCGGTGAGGTTGACCGCCCCCGCGACCCTGGTGGCCGTCAGGTCCGCGCCGACCACCCGGCAGCCGTACTTCCAGGCCAGGTAACGGCTGGTGCCACCCATGCCCGAGCAGACGTCCAGCACCTTGCTCGCCGCATTCAACCCCAGCAGGGCGGCCAGGGCGTCCGTGGCCTCCAGCGCGCCATAATGATCCTGGTCGAAGGGAAACAGGTCTTCGGGCGCCAGATGGTCCAGGTCTTTTCCGGCATCTTTCAGCTTGGAGAGGATTTCCCCTTCGTTGATGGGGTGCTCGTCGAAAAACGATACGACCGGGTTTTCGTCGCTCACGCTGCTTCCGGTGCTCATGCTCCCTTTCCCGGCCATGGCGGCCTATTTAACGCCGGTCAAAAAGTAATGATTGGGCATGATGTCGTGCTCGGCCGTGCGCTGGAAACCCGCGGCGGTCAACTCCTCGAGAACCTGTTCCGGTGGAATGCGAATCTCCATGGGAGGGCCGTGCTCGGTTTGGATGGGCTTCCAGTCGATCACGGCCACCTTGCCGCCGGAGCGCAGCAGGCGCCGGCATTCGGCCAGGGAGCGATCCCGGAAATCCAGTTCATGGTGCAGGTTGACCATGATCACCACGTCCGCGATGCCGTCCTCCAGCGGCACTTCCACCTCGCCGCAGCGCACCGGCTCGATGTTGTCCACGCCCTCTTTTTCCATGGCGGCTTCCAGGTATTTGAGCATCTCGGGGTGGAGGTCGCAGCCATAGACTTTCCCCCGCTTTATCTTGCGGGCAAAAGGGATGGCGAAAAAACCGATGCCCACCCCGATGTCGACCAGGGTGTTGATGATCAGCCCGTCGGCCAGCACGGCCCAGATTTTGTCCGGGTTCATCGTTTCCAGCCGCTCCGGATCGCGCAGCCGTTCCAGCCGGGAGATATCGAATTTATGGCCCGTGCCGTGTCCGCGCCGGTGAGGGTCTCTCTGTGCGTGGCCGTTGGCATGGCCGTGGGAAGGGCCATCGTGGCGATCGTGCTTGCCCATGGGCGAAAAGCTCCTTTTTGCCGTGGAGGGGTTTCCGTTCGGATGGCTGGAAATTGGCTCCCGGATCGATGGCTAGCCCCGGCCGGGGGGGTCGTTGTTCTCCTCCTCACGGTCCACCTCCCGCACCTCCGCTTCCAGTACGCCATCGGCCAGGCGGGCGGAGATGGCGTCTCCCACGGCCACGTCCTTCACGCTGTTTATCGCGCGCCCGCCGGCGTGGCGCAGGACCGCATAACCCCGCTTCATCACCGTCAGGGGGCTGAGGGAGTCCAATAGTTCCATCTGCGCGTCCATCCGTTCCCGCGCGCGGGTCAGGGCGCGGTGCAGCGCGGGCTGGAGCCGCCCTTCCAGTTCTCCGGCCAGGGCGCGGTGGTGGGCATGAAAACGGTCCGGGCGGAACCCCAGCAACCGCTCCCTGGCGGACCGGGCGCGCCCGGATGCCTGCTCCAGAATCACCCGGCCAGCCAACAGCGCGCGCTCGTCCAGATCGTCCAGCCTTTGGCTCCATTGCCGCAACGCTCCCTCGGGGCTGCTCAGGCGGGAGACCAGGGAGCGCCACCGTTCTTCGCCCAGGGCCTGGGTTTGTGCCATCCGGCGAAAAAGCACATCCCGCATGCCGTCCACCGCCGCGCGCAGGTCATCGCGCACCGGCACGGCCAGTTCGGCGGCGGCCGAGGGGGTGGGGGCGCGCACGTCCGCCACGAAGTCGGCGATGGTGAAATCCACCTCATGGCCCACCGCGGAGATCACGGGCACGCGGGAGGCGTGGATGGCCCGGGCCACCGCTTCGCTATTGAAGGCCCACAGGTCCTCCACGGAGCCCCCGCCGCGCCCCACGATCAGGGTGTCGATGCGGCGTTGGGCCGCCACCTGGTTGAGCAAGGCGATGGCGCCGGCCACTTCTCCGGGGGCCGCGTCTCCCTGCACGACGGCCGGGGCGAGCAGCACCGGCATGCCGGGAAATCGCCGTTCCAGCACCTGCAGCATATCCCGGATGGCCGCGCCACGGGGTGAGGTGACGATTCCGATGCACCTGGGCAGTGCGGGGAGGGGGCGCTTGCGGGCGGGATCGAACAGGCCTTCGGCTTCCAGCCTGGCCTTCAACTGCTCGAAGGCCAACTGCAACGCCCCCACCCCCTTGGGTTCCAAAACCAGCACCTGGATCTGGTACTCCCCGCGCGTCTCGTAGACCGAAATCCGGCCCCGCACCACTGCCTGGAGGCCATCTTCGGCCTCGAAGCGCAGGGAAGCCGCCGCCGCCCGGAACATCACGCAACGGATTTGGGCGCCCTCGTCCTTCAGATTGAAATAGAGATGTCCCGAGGCGGCCTGCTTGACGTTGGAGAGTTCCCCTTCCACCAGCACCGAGGCGAAGCCCTCCTCCAACAGGCCCCGGATGCGCCGGGTGAGCTGGGTCACGGTGAGCGTGGGCGGTTCGCCTCCCCCCTTGCTCCCGCCTCCACGGGAGGGGCCCGGTTTCCCCGGCGCGCCTTCCGCATCCGCAGCGGAAGACTCGGGGGATTCATCTATTTCGACGGTGAAAGGTATGTCTTTCATGGTGGACGGACAGAACATGGGGCCAAAAATCGCCGAAGCGATGCCAGGCACCACCATCGCATGGCGGGGCGGCACTGTCATCCGAACAGCACTGTCATCCGGGCAGCACTGTCATCCGGGCGCCCCGTCACCCCGATTACTTGCCGCGGGCCTCTTCTTCCGTCTCGTAGATGTGGGGAGACAGGCGCCTTTTGCCCAGCTCTTTGCCCAGCTTGAGGCGCAGGAAGGCGCTGGTGGTATAGCGCGCCACGCTGAGGTAATAGGTGTCGTCGATGTATTGCACCAGATCGGCGTATTGGTCCATCACGTCTTCGTAGACGATGAACGAGTCGTAATTGACCACCGAATGCATGCGCTTGCCCACCGCCTTCATGCGGATTTCCACAGCCTCGCGGATATCGTCGACATCCTTGCTGGTGCGAACGATCAGGCCGGCGAAGTTGAGGAAGATGGTGTTGGAATCGGGATTGTAATGGATGCGGTGCTCCAGGCTGATGGTGATCATGTTGTCCCGCAATCCCATCGGCTCCGGCAGAAAAATGCGGGCGTCCATCGGTTCCGGGTTGTCGATCCGCGGCTCGAATTCCAGGCCCGGCAGGATGTCCCGTTCGATGTCGATGCCGGGAGCCACTTCCACCAGTTCCATGCCCTCTCCGGTCAGCCGGAAGACGCACCGTTCGGTGATAAACAGCACCGGCTGTTCCTTTTCCCTGGCCACGCGGCCGCTGAAGGTGATCTGTTCGACCGCTTCGAGGAACTTGAGGATGCGGCCTTCCTCCACAATGCGCAGTTGCCCTTCGTCGATCGACACCTTGAGCCCGCCCGCGCGGAAGGTTCCCATGAAGACCACCTTGCGGCTGTTCTGGCTGATGTTGATGAATCCCCCGCAGCCGGTGAGGCGGTCTCCGAATTTGCTGGCGTTGACGTTGCCATGCCGGTCGCATTGGGCCAGGCCGAGAAAGGCGACGTCCAGGCCGCCGCCGTCGATGAAGTCGAAAGCCGCCGGATGATCCATCAGAGCGGTCGGGTTGGTCGCCGCGCCGAAGTCCAATCCGCTCATGGGCACGCCGCCGACGATGCCCGGATCGGCGGTGAGCGTGATGTAGCGATGAATGCGTTCCTCATTGCAGACCGATCCGATGCCTTCGGGCATGCCGATGCCAAGGTTGACGATGCTGTTGGCCCGCAACTCCATGGCGCAGCGGCGGGCGATGATTTTGCGCTCATTGAGCGGCATCGGGTCGATGGATTGGGAGGGAATCCGCAGTTCTCCCGAAAAGGCTGGATTGTACGACGTGGCGAAATTTTGCATGTGGTGATCCGGCTCCGACACCACCACGCAGTCCACCATCATGCCGGGAATGCGCACCTGCCTGGCCGGCAACGTGCCCCCCTCGGCGATGCGCTCCACCTGGCAAATCACATAGCCGCCGGAGTTCTTGGCCGCCATGGCCAGCACCAGATCCTCCAGCACCAGGGCTTCGCGCTCGATGGATATGTTGCCGTCGGTATCCGCGGTGGTGCCTCGCAGAAAGACCACGTCGATAGGAAACGAACGGAAAAAAAGCCATTCCTCCCCGCCCAATTCCGTCAATTCGATCAGTTCCTCGGTGGTGATGGAGTTCATTTTTCCACCGTCCTGGCGCGGGTCGATGTAAGTGCCCAGGCCCACCTTGGAAAACGTGCCCGGCTTGCCCGAGGCGATGTCCCGGTAAAGTTGGAGAATACACCCCTCGGGAAAATTGTAGGCCTCGATCTGTCCACCGGTGACCATTTTGGCCAGTTTGGGGGTCAAACCGAAATAGCCGCTGATGAGTCGTTTCAACAAGCCCTGGTGTGCCAGGTGGTTCAGGCCCCGTTCCTTGAGGTCTCCCTGGCCGGTGGAATGCACCAGTGTCAGCTTGGTGGGGGTTCCCGAATCCAGAAAGCGTTTTTCCAGCGCCACCAATAGGCGTTCCGGCGTGCCATGTCCGCCATACCCGGAGGTGGCCAACACATCTCCATCGTGAATAATCGCGACGGCCTGGTCCGCGGAAACGATTTTATGAGACATTTGGTTTTCTCCCACGGCAATGCTCCATTTGCCCGAAACCGGATTACGTTTTTCCCCGGAACCTCCGCGTTTCATATCAGATGTATGGGTAAAAATCAGGAGGAGGAGGGTTTCCAGGACGGAAATGCGCCCCGGCCTTTTCCTGAACAAACACCGGCGGCGTTTTCGCGGCGGACCTGTTGCCGGGAAATATTTGGAACAAGAGGAAAACAGGGGAAGGTGTCAAAGCAATCCGGGCCGTTGCCCGGATTGCCCCGCCTTCAGCTTTGGATGGGACGATCCTTCAGGCGAAAGGTCAATCGATGATGATACTGAGGGGGTTGACGGCAACATCGTTGAAACGGATCTCGTAATGGAGATGTGGACCCGTGCTGCGGCCGGTGGAGCCCACCGTGGCGATAACGTCGCCGCGTTTCACCTTCTGGCCCGCTCGAACCAGATTGGCGTTGTTGTGCCCATAGCGGGTAATGATCCCGTAGCCATGATCAATGACGATCATGTTGCCCAGGGAAGGATTTTCCCCGGCGAACGTCACGATGCCGTCACCCGGCGCGCGAATCGGGGTGCCCTTGAGCGCGGCGATGTCGATGGCCGCATGCATTTGCTGCTGGCCTGTCAGAGGATGGGTGCGCAGGCCGTAGGTGGAGGTCAGGAATCCACGGGTTGGCCAGCGGTAGGGCGTTCGGTCGATGAGATCCTTCTTGTCGGCCAGGTGGGATTTCAGGTTGTTGAAACTTTCCTCCTGGAAACGGGCCATTTTTTCCAGCCGTTCCAGGTCCTTGCTCAACAGGCCCAACAGATCCAACCCATTGGTGGTGAGTTCTTCGGCCAGTGAGCGGTCGGTGCTATCGTTGAAACCCCCGATGCCGAACATGGAAGGAGCGGGACGCTTCATCTCAAGATCGGTGATCAGGCGGAGTTTGAAATCCAACTCACGGAGGCGATCGAATTCATCCTTGAATTTATTGACCTGGTTGGAAACCTTTTTAATGGAAATTTGTTGGTGGAGGTAATCGGCCTTGAGCTTCTGGTAAGCAACCAACTCACTCCGAACCTGCACGGTGTGATAAAAAGAGATGCTCCCTCCAACCAGGAAGGCCAGGAAAATGACCACCGCGCCATAGAGGAAAACGTGCGGAACCTTGATGCGGCGCACCTTGGATGTTTTCGGCGGAATTATTACGAACGTAAAATGTTTTTTAAACAATCCAATCCTCCTCCAAAAAAACATTGCCTTTGGCACACCCCCGACCGGCCCTCCGAATCCAGCACAATGTTTTTTCCAGGCTTTCCGCCTGTTTTTTTTGGGTAAAAATAAATTATCGGGTCACACCAATTTCTTACAGGCCCTGCAAATTATCAATGAAACCTATCGATACCCCTTGGTGCTGATAAATACAATAAATATTCCATGCGTTTACCCGCCCCGTACTTAACATATAAATTTTTGAAAAGTAAAGGCAACTGGGCATAATTTTTCGGGAGTCCCTCGTTTGATTTTCGTTCATCAAACCATTTTTGCCATCCGGTGACCAGCATAAACCTTCCAAGTTCAAACTCCAGGTGATTCCTGGCGGACAAGGAAAACCTTCTTTCCAATCCCAGGGAATTCCAGGAAGGGCTAAAATTGAAAGATAATCATTTGTTTTAACATGCTAATTTTATTTTTCCCCGCCGGAGGAAATCGTCTTTTTCCACAATGGTCGAGCTTATGGATTGGCGCGAATTTTATAGGCGCATTTTTTCCAAGCGGGAGCGCCTTGCCTCCAAACCCTTGACCGCCCGGCCACCGATCATCGATTTCACCCCATTGACGGTGCAGGCAAATTTGATTCAAAATGCAAAATTCCCCTTGATAAGCGATTCCCAGGCGTGCTTGATGGGCATTGCCAGATTCCGGGGGAAGAGCGGGCGAGGTGACTTTGACAGGCCCGGGCCAATGGCGGTTTTGCTGCCGATCGAATTCCGAAGGTGCGGCGATGCTGGCTCGAAAGCGAAAAACCCCCGGGTGGTGCATCCCAAGGGTTGTGTTTGATTTGAGTTTCGCTTATTCATTTTATCTATTTCGACAAACGGCTCGGGGCGATGACCGGGATTGGTTTATCCAATTATGCCGTCAAATCCCGCTGAGATTCCCCTCCATACCGCGAGGCATGGGTCAAATTTCGCGGCACCTGTCTCCCCTGAAGCGGGTCATTGATGAATTGAAAGAAAAGCAGGAAAATGCGCTTGCCGCCATCGGTTGAAAAGTCGAACCGGAAAGCGTCTTCAACACGCCGCTCTGCTGGTGGGAGGAGCAGGATGTCCAGGGTTTGGATTAAAATCCTTGCTTTAGCGGCATTGATTTTTGCATCTTTTTTTACAGGTTTTTGCCCCGCCGCTTGCGGCGAAAAATAAACCGGTGTTTTGATGCCTCGCCGCTGGTGGCGAGGCCGTTCATTTTCACCGTTGGAATTTCACGCATGTCAAATCCAGGTGTGTCAGGAGAAACCGATGGAAGAACGAATCCCGATCACCAAAGAAGGATTGGAGAAAATCAAATCCGAATTGCTAACCCTGGTTTCCAAAGAGCGCCCGGCTGTGCAAAAGGCGATCGCCACCGCGAGAGAACATGGCGATCTCCGCGAAAACGCGGAATATCATGCAGCCAAGGAACAACAGGGTTTTATCGAGGGAAGGATTCAGCAAATCAATGCCCGGATGCCCAAATTTCAGGTGGTCGATCCTTCGATGCAGAATTCGGAAAAGGTCGTATTCGGGGCGAAGGTGACCGTGGAAAACCTGGACTCGGGAGAAACCTTGTCCTATCAAATCGTCGGGTTGGACGAGGCCGATCTCAAGGCCGGCCGTATTTCTTATCAATCTCCCATCGCCAGCGCCCTGATTGGAAAATCCATCGGGGACGTGGTGCGGGTAAACATCCCCAAGGGTACGATCGAAGTGGAAATCATCGAGGTCGAATATTCCTGATGGAAAATGCCGTGGAATTTACCCGGATGAATTCCTTTTCCGCCCAAATGGGTCCGGCCAACTTTCCGCGGGCAAGCGGGAAAAAGGGTTGCGCGCCTTGGCTCCCCATAGCCGGATCGATGGGAAAATCGAAACAGGAAACCCGGCGGTTTTCAACCCTCCAGGAAAAACGGGCAAGTGACAATTCCATTGACCTAAATTTCGAAAACCAACATAATTGCCAATCAAACGTTAAATAGTCTTAGGGGGCTTGGTGAAATATCGGCGCAACAGCGTTTATGGCGTTATTCCTCCTTTAATGATTCAGGGCACGAATTTCGCAGGGTGGAACGAATGATGACCACATCCAGCGGACACAAGGTTCTTCCGGATATTCCGGAAAAAACCCTCAAATCCTATCTGTCCCAAAAAGAAATCGCGGTGGACACGGAATTGGAGGGCCTCCGTCTGGTCCGCGATCAGGTGGCCCTGGTGCAACTCTGTGATCGAAACCAGGAGGTGTGCCTGGTTCGGCCCGATATTTCCAACCCCCCGCCGAACCTCACCCGATTTTTCACGCACCCGAAGACCATTAAAATATTTCATTACGCCATCAGCGACGTGGCGTTCCTGAAATCCAGTCTTGGAATCGACGTCCATCCTTTCCGATGTACCAAGGTGATGAGCAAGCTGATCCGCACCTACACCGACAGCCACGGCCTGAAGCATCTGGTGAAGGAATTTATCGGGCTGGAGATGGATAAAAACGCCCAGTCCTCCAACTGGCAAAGAAAAGATTTGACACAGGAACAGCTTCAATACGCCGCCAACGACGTGCTGTATTTGCTACCTGTTTATGACGCCCTCAAGCGCATGCTCAAGGAGCGGGGCAAATTGCCCACTGGAATCAGCGCGGTGGAAATAAACGATCATTCCCAGAAAATGCTGATCACCATGGTGGAATTGGTGTTGAACGGTTACGGGGACCGGGACCAGGGTTGGGAAACCTCGTTGTTCAGTCACTGATCCCTCCCATCGCCGAATCGCGTCCCCCACCGGGCCGCCTCGCAATCCCCCGCCCGGTCCTCACCCCGGTTTATCTGTCCATTGCTTGTCTTGGCAAGACCCGCTTTCCCACCTACAATGACCCATCGTCCAGCCGTTTCCACAGGGGGCGGCATGGTAGTTTTCACATGAAAGCCGCTGTCAGATGAAAGCCGCTGTCAGATGAAAGTCGCTGCCCCATGACGATGTTGGGCCAGGAGCGGGGTTTTCGAGGAGCTAAAGAGAGGATGACCAGCGGATTCCACGTGGCCATCGCGGGGGCCACCGGCGCGGTGGGCCAGGAGATCATGGCGGTACTGCAAAAGCGGCGTTTTCCGGTGCGTGAGTTGACCCTGCTGGCCTCTTCCCGCAGTACCGGCAGGGAGATGCGCTTCGGCGAGTCCACCCTCACGGTGAAGGAAATGACCCCCGAGGCCTTCACCGGCGTGGACATCGCCTTGTTCAGCGCCGGTGGCGCGCGCTCCCGGGAATTCGCGGGCCATGCCGTCGCGGCCGGCGCGGTGGTGGTGGACAACTCCAGCGCCTTTCGCATGGATCCCGATGTTCCCTTGGTGGTGCCGGAGATCAATCCCGAAGCGGTGAAGGAACACAAGGGCATCATCGCCAATCCCAACTGCTCGACCATCGCCATGGTGGTGCCGCTCTTTCCGCTGCACAAGGCGTTCGGGGTGCGGCGGGTGGTGGTTTCCACCTACCAGGCGGCCAGCGGCGCGGGGGCGGCGGCCATGGAGGAGTTGCTCGAAGGCACCCGCGCCCAACTGGAGGGACGGGACTTCACCCCCACGGTCTTTCCCTATCCCTACGCCTTCAACCTTTTTCCCCACGACAGCCCACTGGACGAGGACGGGTACTGTGAGGAGGAAGTCAAGATGGTGCGGGAAACCCGCAAGATCATGGGGGACGACTCGCTCCGCATCAACGCCACCTGTATCCGCGTGCCCGTGCTGCGGGCCCATTCCGAGGCCCTCAACATCGAGTTCTCCCGCGAGGTCAGCCCCCAGGAGGCTTATCGTGTTTTGCAGGAAGCGCCGGGCGTGAAGATTTTCGAGGAACGCGAGAACAACCGCTGGGCCACCCCCCTGGACGCCTCGGGCGGGGACCCGGTGCTGGTGGGTCGCATCCGCCGTGACACCTCCCAACCCAACACGTTGGACCTGTGGCTGGTCTCCGACCAGTTGTTGAAAGGCGCCGCCCTCAACGCGGTGCAGATCGCCGAGTTGCTCTGAACACCTCCCGGTTCCTTCTCTCTTCCGGAATTACCACGCCTGCCATTACGTTCTTCGGACGAACCTACGACTCAGTTCGGGGAAGCCGGGGGGGAAGTTCCCTGAAATCGAAGGAAGGGCGGGAGCCGGCTCGCATGGGGCGGCTCCTTTTCGTTTTGGGTATTACTGCTGGCGCTTGACGACGAAGGCGTCCTGGAAGCGGGGGTGGCGATCCTTCAACCGCGCCAGCGCCCTGGATGCAACTTTTCGGTTGGGGTACTTTCCGGTCATCACCGATTGCACCTGATAGGGGAATATCTTGGCGCGGGTGGAGAACACGATTTCCCCGGCGAACTGGCGGTTGAGCGCGTTCTTGACCACCTTGGCCCGGGCCAGGTCCTGGAAGGCGCCCATGGAAATGCGGAACGCGCCGTTTTCCCGGTAGGTGTAGGCGTGACCTTCCATGGGGTTTCCCTTGTTCACGCGGTCCGCGATCTGCTGGGCGTTCTCCAACACGTTAAACCTGGAAATGGAGAAGATTTCCAGGGAGTGGCTCTGAGAGGTCTTGGCCTGCAGGATCACGCTGCGCTTGTTGGCCGCGAGGTAGTTCCTGAATCCATCCAGGCAGGAAGGAAAGAAACAGGTGGCCACCTGAATGCTCCAGGGGCCTGTTTGTTTTGGCGGTGGAGGCGGTTTCGCCACGGCGGTTTGGGCGCGGGGCGCCGTTTTTTCTTTCTCGGGCGTTACGGGGGGGAGCGGTGGTTCCGTATCGGCCAGTTTCTCCTCGTCCTCTTTCATCGCGGGCGGCGCTTCCGGTTTTTTCTCCCCCTCCAAATATTGCATTCCCACGGCGATCCATTCCTTCGCCGTTTCAAAATAGGTGGAGAAATTGGGGATGAAGACGGACCAAACGAAATATCCGATTACGATGGCGGCCGCGAGCATCATCCCGCGTTTGATCCATCGCTTGATGGCGCCTGGCTTTTTCTGTTTCTTTTCCTTTTTCGGTTTTTCGGGCTCGGCTTCCTCAACTGCCGCGGCCACCACGGCGGTACCGCCCACCTCGATTTCGGAATCATCCGGTGGAGGGGCTTCTTCCTCATCGTCCGCCTGAAGCACTTCCAGGTCGTCGATGGTGGAGAGATCCTCGAAGAAGGAGTCCAACTCAGAATCGCTGGTGCCTTCGCCTTCGCCTCCGTCCTCTGTGCCTCCGCCCTCCGCGCCTTCGCCTTCGGTGTCCCCCAATAGGTCGTCGATGCCATCGGTTACCGCCGCAGACTCGTCGCCGCCTTCCCCCTCGCCGAACAAATCGTCCAGATTTTCAAATCCGTCGAGTTCGTCTTCCGCCATTTCTACCTTTACAGTCTTGCGGTTGATCGCGTCTGATCAGCACGCCCCCAGGGGGGCATCCAATCTTCTGTTGGCCTCTGTTGGCCTCTATACGCATTATAATGCACAAAAAATACCGCGAAACCAATGAGGCGGCAAAAATTTGACCCATTCCAATGGCGCGGCAGAGATTCATACGGATAATAGACGTTACCGAAACACTGAATGTGGGCGCACCGCAGGTTGGGAGGCGGATTCTCAAAACGCGATAGAGGGCCGATTTCTTCCAGGGAATGGGCGGCGGAGGCGGTCAACCTTGGGGATCCGCCACCGTGCCGGTGCCTGGCTTGGGCGGCGGCTGGGCTTTGGCCAGGCTGATCCAGATCACCGCGGCGAGGATGAGCACTCCGCCGGCAAAGATGCGCCAGGTGGGAATCTCTCCCAGCAGCAAGGCCGCCAGCACGATGCCGTAGATGGGCTCCAGGCTGCCGATGATCGCGGCCACCTGTACTTTCACCGTTCGCAGGCCCCAGATGAACAGGGTGTGGGCCAGGGCCGTGAAAACCACCCCTTGCAGGACCATCAGGATCAGCACGCCACTCCCGGGCATCTGCCAAGTGTAGAAGGCCAGGGGGGAAAGGACGATCAGCGCCGAACCGTCCAGGTAGAACGCCAGCGCGAAGCTGTCCAGGCGCCGGACGAGGAATCGGTTGACTAGGGTCAGCACGGCGAAGGTGAAACCGGAGACCAGGCCCCAAGCCAATCCCTGCACCGTGGCATCGGCCCACTCCCAACGGGGTACGATCAGGGCCATGCCGGCGACGATGAGCTTGTAGTGCTCCAAATCTTGTTTCGCGTAATTTTTGGCGAATTCGGAATCATTACGGATCACCGCCGCCCAGGGTCCGCCGCGCGG
>JACZSY010000263.1 GCA_022573975.1 SAR324 cluster bacterium
TATTTCGCCCAGTTCGATCACGGCGCCGACGATGCACTCCAGCTCCAGGGGCTTGCCGGCCTCCAGGTCTTGCAGCATGGAAGTCTTGTGCGCGCCGACCTTGCGGGCGCCCTCGATGCGGCGCTCGGGGGTGACGCCGATCTCCAGGCCCAGCTTTTCGCAGACCTGGAGGGCTTCCTCCATGATGGCGGGATTGCGAAGGACGGTGCGCGGATTCACCCTTCGCAAGTAGAGGTTATTCCGGTATTTCGCTGGCTCCGGAAGACCCGCTTTCTACCAGCCGCACAGCGGCGCCCTGGTCTTGCTCCGGGTTGGAAAGGTGCGCCCAATCCTGCTGGGCGGGAGGCGTATCGATCAATGGCACCCGGTCGATGACACTGTTGCGGGTGATGGGTTGTTGCACCGTGGGTTGCTGCACCGTGGGTTGCTGAACCGTGGGTTGCTGAACCGTGGGTTGTTGCATCGTGGGTTGCTGCACCGTGGGTTGCTGAATCGTGGGTTGCTCCATCGTGGTTCCTTTTCGGGGAGATTGTTGTTTGTTTGCAGCCATGGTTTCTCTTCGGGTTGCCGGAACGATTGCCGCGCCACCGGTTTTGGGTGGGGTGGCCATGCTTCCGGTTCTATTCCTCCACGGGGGAGGCGTCGCAGAGGAAGCTGGTCAATTCGCTACGGGTGAAAATCTCCTCGGCCTCGGCGCCCGCGCCGAGGAAGCTTTCCACCACGGCGTCCCTGGTCTCGCCCCTGGCCTCGGCGATTTCGGCGGCCTCGTCTTTCACGATGTTGCCCAGTTCCTCGGCGAAGACCTTCCGCACCAACGACTCGGTGA
This sequence comes from SAR324 cluster bacterium, assembly GCA_022573975.1. Classification (GTDB taxonomy): domain Bacteria; phylum SAR324; class SAR324; order SAR324; family JACQKK01; genus JACZSY01. Next base: position 827 of record JACZSY010000263.1, read on the forward strand.
CGGGCGTTCCGTCGTCCAGCGCGATGTGGTGGTGGAGCCATTGCCAGGTTTGGGCGCGGGAAATTTCCAGGGTGGCCAGGTCTTCCATCAGGTTGTCCCAGGCCACGCAGCCGATGCCGCGGTTCCAGCCTTCCAGGTAGCCGATGGCCACCCGCACGTTGGTGCGCAGGCCGCCCATGGTTTTGGGGCCGATGGCCTGGGGCAGCAGGCCGGGATACTTGTCCCGGTCCTCGTGCATCACGTCGAGCTGGTTTTTGCGGGGGAAGGCTTTCATGGCCTCCGCGATGAAGTAGGGATGCGACACCCAGCACCCGTCGTGGCCGGTGGAGGCTTCCAGCCGCTTGTCTTCGAGCACCTTGGCCAACTGGCGGCCGCGGATTTCCGCGGTCTTGCCGGGGGTGAAGGCGGCCATCCCTCCCATGCCGAAGGCGCCGCGCTGATGACAGATCTGCACGCAGCGCAGGGCGTAATCGGCCATCCAGGGCTGGGTCATGGTGATCGCGGCCCGGTCGGCCATCACCCGCTCCCGATGATAGCCAAGGGTCTTGATGTCGCTGAAGATCTTGTCCCAGCGCCCCACGTTCAATCCCGCGGCGTGTTCCCGGAACTCAAAGAGGATTTCCTCCATCTGAAAGGCGGCGGGCAGGGTCTCGATCAGGAAGGTCGCCTTGAGCGCGCCCGCCTCCACGTCAAGCGCTTCTTCCAGGGCGGTGAACAGCCGGTTCCACCAGCGCGCTTCCAGGTAATGTTCGCATTTGGGGATGTAATAGGCCGGGGTTTTCCCCTTTTCGATCAGCTGCCGGGCCGTATGATGGAAGCTCACCGCCATGTCGAAGAGCGCGGCGGACACCGGTTCGCCGTCCACCCGCAGGTTCGACTCCACCAGGTGCAATCCCCGGGGGCGGATGATCATCACGGCCTGATCCTCCGGATCGAGCCGGTAGCGCTTTTCCTCCCGGCCCGGCCTGGCGGGTTCAAGATGCTCCAGGGTTTCACCGGCCACGGCCCGGATGTTGATCATGCCATCGACGATATTGCGCCAGGAGGGTTTGAGCGCGTCCTCGAAGTCCAGCATGGCCGTATCCGCCCGCGAACCGTCGGGGCGCCGGCTCAGCATGTTGATCACCATTTTGGGAGAATTGCTGGGGCCGGTGATTTCCACCCGCCGGCAGAGCAAATCCTCCGGAATCGCGCCCACCTTCCAATCGCCGGTGGCGGCCTCGGAATTCCGATCCAGATATTCCGGCGCCTCCCCCGCATTCCAGGCCGCCTGGGATTCACGCCGCGCCTTCATCAGGGACTGGCGTTCCGCCTCGAAGCGCCGGTGCAGACCGGCCACCAGCGCCAGGGCCTCCGGGGTGAGAATGCGTTGGCTGCGCTCGTTCCAGGCGGGACCGGGCAAGCTGATTCCCTCCGCGGTGATTCCCTCCATGGTGATTCCCCCGGAGGGGGAGGACGCCGGGATGCCACCTGGGCTTGTTGGATTGGCGGTTGCACCGTTCACTCAATTTCTCCCTTTGCTGGAAATTATCCCATTCATTGGAAACCTCTCTTTCGATGTTTCCAGTCATAATAAATACAGTGAGCGAATTTTCATGTCAAGCGAAATTTCGCTAAATGGTGTTTTTCGCTGAAAATCTTGATTCGCTAATTGCGAATTGGGATGGTATTCTTGCGGGGGAAAATGGCGGGATTCACCACGAGGGGAGCCAAACCGTCCGCCACACGGGAAATCTTATTGGGGCTTGGAGTCACATGAAGGGTGAGAACATACCGGTAATCTTCGGATTGAAGCTGCGGCAACTGCGGGAGGTGCGGGGTTTGGGGCTGAAGGAGTTGTCCAACCTGGCCCACATCTCCCCTTCCTACATGACCGAAATTGAAAAAGGGAAAAAATATCCCAAGACGGACAAGATCATGCAGTTGGCCGATGCGCTGGGCGTACCCTACGATGAGATGGTGTCGCTAAAACTCGGCGAAGCGCTCAACCCCCTCGAATCCTTCCTCGACTCCCCAATCATCCAAGTTCTGCCCCTGCAAATGTTCGGCCTCAACCCTCGCGATATCCTGGCCCTTGTGTCCCGCGCGCCCAAGGAAATCAGCGCATTGGTGCGCACCCTGATGGAAATCGCCGGGAGCTACAACATGCAGGTGGAGCACTTTTTCTACGCCATGCTCCGCTCCTATCAGGAAGGTCACGACAATTACTTCCAGGAAATCGAAACCGCCGCGGACGATTTCGCCGGCAGTCGCCAGATGGCGGGCGAGGCGCCGGTATCCCTGGAGCGGCTGCGGGATCTTTTGACCCGGGAAATGGGGGTCAAAGTGGACCCGATCGACCTGAACAGGTACCCGGACCTCAACGAATTCCGTTCCATCTGGGTGCAGGGAAAGCCCCCCCGCCTGTTGATCAACCCGAACCTGGACGAGCGGCAACAGGCCTTTCAGATCGGCCGCGAAGTCGGATACCGGGAGATGGGCCTCGGAGCGCGGGGGATCACCTCATCGCGCGCCGAGGTGGAATCCTTCGAGCAGGTGATGAACGATTTCAAGGCCTCCTACTTTGCCGGCGCCCTGATGATCCCCGAAACGGCGCTGGTAAAAAAGCTTCACGATTTGTTCGCCATGAAAAAATGGGACGCGGATCGATTCATGGCCATCATGAATCATTTTCAGGTCACGCCGGAGATGTTTCTCTATCGCATCACGCAACTGATTCCCAAGCATTTTGGATTGAAAACACTTTATTTCCTGCGGATCAATCACCAGTTGGAGCAGAACCGCTTCCGCCTCAGCAAGCAACTCAATATGTCCGGCTTGATGATTCCCACCGAAAACAATCGAAACGAGCACTACTGCCGGCGGTGGGAAGGGGTAAAGCTGTTATCGGTGCTGGCCAGGCAACAAAAACAAGGATCGGCCAACTCGCCCTTGATCGCCGCGCAAAGAGCGCGCTTCGGGAGCAATGACGACCCGTTTTTTCACATTACCCTTGCCCGCCCCCTGGCCCTGACCCCCAACACCAACACCAGCGTCACCTTGGGATTCCGCATCGATCACCTTTTCAAAACCACCGTGGGTTGGTGGGATGATCAAGAGGTACCCATGGCCGAAGTTTACGAGTCCTGCGAACGGTGCGGGCTGGAGCCATCGGAATGCGAACTGCGAGCGGTTCCCCCTTCGATATTTGAAAGCAAACGGGTCATTGAAAACCGGAATGTGAAATTGAATGCGCTCCTATCCGAAATGAGCGGCATTTGAAAAATAGACCGCCCGGGGGGGCGCCAATCGAATTCCATCATCCCGCCTCGCACCGGCCGGAAATGAACGGCTTCGCCGCAAGCGGCGGGGAATGAACCCGTACAAAAAGATTCAACCTCCCACTTGATACATTTCGATCTTGCGCCGCGAATCGCCGCCGGGAACCGAGGCGCGGAGTTCGGAATAACGGTCTTCCCGGTTGCTCCAGCACGATTCGATCAGGCCCGACAATTCGTCGTCGCCGGCCCCTGCCCGCATGGGATCGCGGAGGTTCAATCCGGTCTCGGCGAACAAGCAGGTAATGAAGCGCCCATCGGTGGTCAGTCTGGCCCGCACGCAATCCCCGCAAAACGGCTGGGTGATGGAGGAGATGACGCCGATTTCGCCCTGGCCGTCCAGGAACCGGTATCGCGACGCGACTTCGCCCCGATAATTGGCTTCCATCGGTTCCAGCGGCCAGCGCCGATCAATTCGTTCAACCAGTTCGGCGGAAGGAACCACCTCGTCCATCACCCATCCGTTGCGGTTGCCCACATCCATGTATTCGATAAAACGGACGATCACCTCCGTCGCGCGGAAGTAGGCCACCAAGTCCAAAAGGGAATCGAAATTCTCGCTTCGTTTCACCACGGCATTCACCTTGAGGGGCGTCAGCCCGGCGGCCAGGGCGGCCTCGATGCCTTGCAGAACTTTTTTGGGGCCGAAGCCCCGCCCATTCATTTGGGCGAATATTTTGCTGTCCAGGGAGTCCAGGCTGACAGTGACCCGGTTCAGGCCGGCCTTTTTCAGATCGGCGGCATGCTGGGCCAGAAACCACCCGTTCGTGGTCAGGGTCAGGTCATTCAAACCCGGAATGTCCACCAGGGACGCCACCAGGCCGGAGATGTTCTTGCGGATCAAAGGCTCTCCCCCGGTGATGCGGACCTTTTCGGTGCCCGCGCGCTGAAACAACGCGATGAGCCGCTTGATTTCCTCGAAGGTGAGAATTTCGGACTTGGGTGAAAACTGATAATCCTCACCGTACACCTCCACGGGCATGCAATATGGACAGCGGAAATTGCATTTGTCCGTGACGGAAAGCCGGATATCCCGCAAAGGGCGATTAAAACGGTCGGTTAACATATCTTGATCGGCGCTAGGATCACGGCGGGAAAACCCGCATCCAGGTTTCGAAAAAATCCAACTCCGCCCGATGGGCGCCGGCAAGGCGGCCCACGCCCTTTCAACGAGCGGGGGTTCGGAAAAAATTGACGGAAAGGAGCGCGGCCAGCAAGGCCTCAACCCAGCAGGGGGGCAGCCCGGAAAATCTCCTTTCCGCCGGGAGGCTTCCGTGTTTCCACCAAAAACCCTATCGTCCAACCCCGCATAGCCAAACCACGGCAAACCAAATCATGGTGGAATGGCCTTAGCAAAGATTGGATCGGAGCCCGGGCATGCCTGCAATAAACAATCGACTATGCTTGAATGTACTTTCCCTTTGCCCATATGGCAATAGAGGTAAATTATTGGTAGTGGGTCAGTTTGAATCCCGTCGTACTGAGCGAAGCGAAGTACCTTCTTCCAAAACACCCCAAATCATAAAAACACAAGAAGATGCTTCGCTTCGCTCAGCATGACGTAAGTGTTGGTTTAATTATCTTTTCAAACTGACCCACTACCGAATTATTGGCCGTGCATCGTTTTGCATACGGTCCGGCTGAACGCTGCGAAGCGCCTTCCTTCAATTTCACCCAATTCATCAAAATAA
>JACZSY010000264.1 GCA_022573975.1 SAR324 cluster bacterium
AGGATTTTAAACTCTCATTCCAATATCTTATGGAAAATTTTGATCCATTTTTTTCAAAAAATGGTCTGGGGGTGTGGGGGATGAAATCCCCCACGCATTTAGGTGGTCACACCCTTTTAATCCACCCGCATTGAAGTCCAAGAGTCCAACCCCCGGCAACCTGCCTAAAGGGTACCGGGTGAGGCTTCGCCTTCCGGGGCGGTTTCGCTCAGGCCTTCTGGACCACATCGGGGTTGGCATAGGCCGCCAGGGATTCCCCCCGCATGCCCGCCATCAGGTTTTTCACCGCCAAATCGGTCATCAATCCGCGGCATTCCCAGGTTCCCGTCGCCACGTGGGGGGCCACCAGGAAGTTGTCCAGGGTGAGCAGGGGGTCGTCCCTGGGCAACGGCTCGGGTTCGGTCACGTCCGCCGCGGCCCCGCGGATGGCGCCGCTGGAGAGGGCCTCGTAGAGCGCCTTGTGATCCACCACGCCCCCCCGGGCCACATTGATCAGCAAGGCGTTTTTCTTCATTTTGGCCAGCGCGGCGGCGTCGATCAGGTGCCGGGTTTGATCGGTGAGGGGGAGGATGATCACCACGATGTCGGAGCGGGCCAGCAGGTCGTCCAGGCTGGCCCGCACCACGCCCAGTTCGCGCTCGGCCTCGGGTTTGGGGGTGCGGGAGTGGTACAGGATTTTCATGTCGAACCCGGCGGCCCGTTTGGCGATGGCCTGCCCGATCCTGCCCATGCCCACCATCCCCAGGGTTTTTCCGTGGACGTCGTTGGAGATCATCAGGTAGGGAGACCAGGACTCCCATTTGCCCGCCCGCACGAATGCGTCGCCCTCCAGCACGCGCCTGCTGAAAGAGAGCATCAGGGCCAGGGCCATGTCCGCGGTGGCCTGCGTGACCACACCGGGGGTGTTTCCCACCGGGACGCCACGGGCCGTGCAGGCGGGCAGGTCCACGGCGTCCACCCCCACCGCATACACGCTCACCACCTTCAAGGCGGGGGCCGCGTCCAGCAATGCGGCGTCGATCGGCTCGAAGGTGGTGACCAGCAGACCGTCGGCGCCGGCCGCCTTTTCCCTGAACATCGCCTCGGGCATCACCCGGTCCTCCTTCCAGGCCCAAATGTCGAATGCGTCCCAAATTTCGGTGGATTCCAGGCCCGGGGTCATCCGGGCAACGACGACTTTCGGTTTTGCCATGCCGGCTCCTCGATCGGGTTGGCGGTTTTCGCGGAAACGCCGCCGGGCCGCCGTCAACCGGACGGCGGAATTCCCTGCGACAGGCCCCCTTTTAGCGGAAAAAGGGAAGACTTCGCAACAGGAGGGTTGCTGACGGGAGACCACAAGCCAGCAAAAAACATAACACGCCTATCCCCTCAGCTCTGCTAAAAATGGCGTATTGGAAATTAATTCAATGGTTTAACTGGATAAAAGTCCTTCATCTCGATGAATGCGGACATGGACGGTCCATCCATCGATTCCCGCAAGCGGTGATCCTGCCCAACAGCACCTCACCCCCTGGCCCCCTCTCCAACAGAGAGGGGGAAATTCTTTGTAATTACAACAATATATCATAAGAACGCCCCTCCGGGCCGTTCAAAATCACCGCGGAGAGGGGCAGACCCGGGCACGGTGTTTGTGGCCGGGGCGGGGTGAGGTGCGGCGTGGAAAAACACTCTCCCCGCGTTCCAATGCAAATCTTTTTTGCTGAGCTAAGGGGGTAGGCACTAAACATAATATTTCGAGGGTTTCTCCCCTTGCCCTCCGGCGGTCAGGTGCTGCCTTTGGCCGGTTCCGGACGTTTTGGCAAGGGCGGCGGGGTTCCTTTTCTTTCTTCCCCCTTCGCGGGCAGGGGTTTGAGCAGGGACTTGTCCGCATAAATCGGCGCCCGGGATCGAACGGCGATGGCCAGGGCGTCGCTGGGGCGGGCGTCGATCTCTTCCACCCTTCCGTTGACTTGCAGTGAAATCAGGGCGTAGTAAGTATTGTCCTTCAGTTCGGTGATGGTGATCTTGTTCACCTTGCCTCCCAGCCGGCTGAGCAGGATTCCGATCAGGTCATGGGTCAGGGGGCGCTCCAGTTGGGGTCCGATGATGCCCGAACGGATGGCGTGAGCCATGAAGAAGTCGATGAAAATCAACAAAAAGCGGTTGCCGCCGCGCTCCAGCAGCAACACCGCGGGCATATCGTTGATCAGCAGGATCCGCTGCACGCGCAATGGAACCAGGTCTCCGTTGGGTGCGGGGAGGGCGCCTTGGCCGGGAAGTCTTTTCCTGAGTTCGCGCTCATTCCCGGCGCGTTCCTGGCCCATGGCGCGGGGCGCCCCTTGATAAGGACCCTCCACACCCATGAGGAACAGTAAAACCGCCGCGCTCAAGCAGACCAACCCCCTCAACCAGCCCTGGATCGCCATCGCTTCGTCTCCGCGTGCCGGGAAATCGCTTGACCCGGGATATCGCTTAACCACCGAGTTGAACTTCCTTGTACCCGTCTGATGCTCCCAATGCAAAAAACCGTTATAAGCACCGTTAAAAACACCTTGAAAAACACCTTGAAAAACACCTTGAAAAAACCCGTGCGAAATCCCGCCCGAAAACCTATGGGAACCCCCTGCGGTGTTGGCGGCGATCGCCGAGCCGCCCGCCGAGCCGCCCGTCATGCCACCCGCCGCGCCGGGCCATGCTCCGCACCACAGGGGGCCGGGCGGTGACTTCCGCATCGGAAGCCGCCCGGAGCATGGCCAGGGAGACGGCGATTGGCATTTCGCTGGTGCTGTTCGCGGCCTCCCTGTGGAGCACCAGCGGATTGTTCATCAAGGTGTTGACCATGGAGTCCTTTGCGTTGATCGGGCTGCGCTCGGCGCTGTCCTTCCTGGCCCTGGCGCCGCTGATCCGTCCTTCCGCGCTGAGATTCGATTGGAACCTGCTGCTGCTGATCGTGGCTTTTTCGGCCACCCAGATGGGCTTCGTCTTCGCCACCCGTTGGACCACCGCCGCCAATGCGATCGCCTTGCAATCGGCGGCGCCGGTGTGGGTGTTCCTGATCGGGTGCCTGGCCGTCCGGCGCATCCAGCCGCGGTTGCTGTGGCCGATCCTGCTGATCGTGTGCGGCATCGCCGCCATGCTCTCCGAACCCGCCGAAGGCGCCAGCCTGAACGGCAACCTGCTGGCTCTGTTCACCGGTTTCGCCTTCGCGCTCACGCAAATCGCTTTCAAGCGCATCGGGCAGCCCGCGGTGGGCGTGATCGCTCTCAGCAACCTGTGCCTGGCGGCCGCCTGCGTGGCGGTGCGCCCGGGCGCTTTCCTCCTTGCGGCCATTCCCGTTTGGGAATGGGTTTCGCTGGTCTACCTGGGCGCGATTCAGATCGGCCTGGGGATGGTCTGTTTCATCGCCGGGTTGCGGCGCATCCCGGTGGGCCAAGCCTCCATTTTGATCCTGATCGAACCGTTGCTCAATCCGTTGTGGGTGTTCCTGGTGATCGGTGAGATACCTTCGAGGTACGGTTTCGCGGGCTTCGCATTGATCCTGGCGGGCCTGCTGGCCGACCTCTGGGTGCGGTTGTGGCTGCCGCCAGGGAGATAGGCGCCATGGGCGCCGTCCAATCTTTCGCCCCTGGCCGGGGGGGCGCCCATTGCACCGACATCGGGCCTGGGGTACTGTTCTTTTTTCAACAATGTTCCCCTGGGGGTTTTTTCGATGAATCCAACAGGGGAATCCCATTTTTTTCCACAAGGAGTGCAGTGATGAAAGCGATTCGCATTAACGAGCAGGGCGCTTCGGACGTCATGAAGCTGGAAGAGGTGCCCACGCCCACCGCCGGAGAAGGACAGTTGCTGGTCAAGCAGGATGCCATCGGCCTGAACTACATCGACACCTACCAGCGCTCCGGTCAGTACCCGATGGAAACCCCGTTCACCCCCGGCAACGAGGGCGCCGGCGTGGTGGAGTCGGTGGGCGCCGGTGTGAGCGGCTTTCAGGCCGGCGACCGGGTCTGTTACACCGGCGTAATTGGGGCCTATGCCGAATACGCCCTGCTTCCGGCGGCCCGCACCGTCAAAATGCCCGAGGGCATGGACATCCGCATGGGCGCGGCCATCATGCTCCAGGGGATGACCGCCCATTACCTTTGCCGGGACACCTATGTCATCCAGCAGGGCGATTCGTGCCTGGTGCACGCCGGGGCCGGGGGCGTGGGCCTGTTGCTGATTCAGATGTGCAAGATGTTCGGGGCCACTGTGTTCACCACGGTCAGCACGGATGAAAAGGCCGAACTGGCCAAGGGCGCCGGGGCGGATCATACGATCCTCTACACCAAGGAAGACTTCGAGCAGGCCGTGGTGGACAAGGTGGGCGACAACAAGCTCAACGTGGTCTTTGACTCCGTGGCCAACGACACCTTCGAAAAAGGACTCAACCTGCTCCGCCCCCGGGGCATGATGGTGCTCTACGGCGCCTCCAGCGGTCCCGTGCCGCCCTTCGATTTGAATATACTGGGGGGCAAGGGATCGCTGTACGTGACCCGTCCCACCCTCGGCCACTACATCACCACGCGCGAGGATTTGGAAAAACGTTCCGCCGAGGTGCTGGGCTGGGTGGCCGATGGCCGGCTCGACGTGCGGATCGGAACCACCTTCCCCCTGGCCGAGGCCAAGGCCGCCCACGACGCGCTGACCGGAAGAGCCACCACGGGCAAGGTGCTCCTGATTCCATAATGGGCGAAACGCCCGGAAACCACGGCGGCCGAAGTGCCCGGAAGCCACGGTGGCCAAAGGGTACGGAAGCCATGGCCCAGGCCGCCAGATCGCCCCCGGCGGTTTGGCGGTGATGCATGAGCTACCTCCTTGGGGCCATTCTGTTGCAGGTCTGGAACGCCAATCTGCTGAAAATAGGAGAATCCCGCCGCCAGCGGCGAATGGTGGTGATCGGGTTCAACTACCTTTCCGCCACGGCCATCGCCGCGGTGCTGTGGGCGATGGAAGGCGGTGCCGCGCCCGCGGGCATCACCTGGATATTTGGCGCGGTGGCCGGTTTTTTCTACGCCACCGCCTTGTTTTTTTTCATGGCCGCCATCGCCCGCTCCGGTCTCGCGCTCTCCACCGCGGGCATGCGGCTTTCGGTGCTGTGGCCGGTGCTGCTTTCCCTGGCCGCCTTCGGGGAGGTGCCCACGGCCTTGCAGTGGAGCGGAATCGGCCTGACCCTGACCGTGGTGGCCATGCTGGGGAGAACGGGACTGCGCGCGAGCCGGTCGGCTCAGGGGGGCCTTTCCGGGCGGCTCTTGCTGCTGGCTCTTTTTTTGTGCATGGGCGGTGGTTTTTCCACGCTGAAGGCCTTCAGCGAGATGGACAGCCCGGCCAACCGAAGCGCCATGCTGGCCCTGCTGTTCGCCTCCGCCGGCATCATGTGCTGGGCGGTGATCGCCGGCCAGAACATGGGGCCCGCCGGGGACAACCGGCGCATCGATGGCAGGGACGCGCTGATGGGCCTGCTGTTCGGGGTGGGCAATGTGGCCAGCAACGCATTCCTCCTGCTTGGACTGGAGCAGGTGGACGGGGTGGTGGCCTTTCCCTTGGTCAACATCGGCGTGATCCTGCTCAATTCGCTGTCGGGCGTTCTACTCTGGCGCGAGCGGCTGGGACGGGTGGAAACCGCGGCCCTGGCCGTGGCGACCCTGGCCATCGTGTTGATGACCCTTTAGCAGGGCTGTGACCAACTAAATGCGTGGGGGATTTCATCCCCCACACCCCCCGACCACTTTTTGGAAAAAATGGATGAAAACTTTCAATAAGATATTGGAATGATAGGTTTAAATACTTGTTTTTCCTATGAGA
>JACZSY010000044.1 GCA_022573975.1 SAR324 cluster bacterium
CAACAATATATCATAAGAACGCCCCTCCGGGCCGTTCAAAATCACCGCGGAGAGGGGCAGACCCGGCCACGGTTTTTGTGGCCGGGGCGGGGTGAGGTGCCGCGTGGAAAACCCCATCCCCGCCTTCAAATTCAAAAAAATTTTGCGGAGCTAAAGGAATAGGCATTTTAAATTTTGATTCATGGCCGATGGCGGCCTGGATGGCTTCATCAACAGTGGTACGGACCTCCGTGCCCGTAAAACGCTATAATTTAGACGGGCCTCATGATTCCCCCTTGACCCAAACCCATTTGTATTCCTCCATATCAGGCCACCGTATGTACGGATTGTTCATAATGTATCGTGCTTTTTCAAAAAAACTCCTTTTCATCCCTGATGATGCGATCAAAATATTCTTCCTGCCAAATCGCCCCAACCCGGTTGAACTTTTTTTGCATTTGGTTCGCCGAAAAGGATTTCCAGGAATGAACCAATTGCTGAATTGGAAAATTTTCGAAAGGTTGCGCCACAACATGAACATGATCATCCATGACCACATAGGCCCTTAAATCATAACGTTTACCCGAAAAATGCCTTAACGCCGATACAATGAGGTCCTTTTCAGCAGATCCCAGGATGCGTTGAAATTTATGAATTCGCCAGGTCAGGAAATAAACCGCGCCCTCCAGCCTCCAATGGGGAAGATTGCGATAATAAATCTCAAAGGAATTTTCGGCCATGTGAAATTATTCCCAGACAGGAAATTTGCCTCATCCCATACCCAGGCCCAGACGGGCACGGAGGCCCGTTCCACCAGCTCAAACATTCAAATGATAGGTCCCAGTTGAGGACAATAAGCGATTTTCCGGTCAGGAAAGTCAACCTTCGGCCGGGATTTTTCCATGGTTTGATCCTTGCTGTTTTTCTGGCATCATCAAAACGGGGCCGGGGCGCACCCAAAAACAATCGGTTGATGGGGCGGGAGGCCCATGGCGGAGCTTCCCATGACGATCAACCCCTGACGATCTGAAGAGCGACCACGCATCATGGACCATTTTTTCGGGATGATACTGGCCGGTGGTTCCGGCACCCGGCTTTGGCCGATCAGCCGGGAAAACACCCCCAAACAGACGCTCTCCCTCAGTGGGAGCAACCGTTCGTTGCTTCAGGATGCGTTCGCCCGGTTGTCCAAGGTGGTGCCGGCGGCCAGGATCGTCACCGTCACCGGCCAGGCCCACCAGGCTCTCATTCTCGGGCAACTCCAGAGCATGGAACGCGATTATCCGGCGGAAAACCTGCTGGCCGAGCCGGAGGGCCGTGACAGCGCCGCCGCGGTGCTGTGGGGCGCCCTGCGCATCGAAACCCTCGATCCGGAAGCGGTGGTGGCCCTGGTCTGGTGCGACCAACTGATCCGCAGGGAGGATGTGTTCCTGGCGGCCTTGCGAAAGGGATATGAGGCGGTGAAGGACGGCGGGCTGGCCGTGATCGGCGTCCCGGCCCGCCGGCCCGCCACCAACCTGGGGTATATCCGCACCGGCAAGGAGACCAGCCAGGGCGTGTTCATCGCGGATCGGTTCGTGGAAAAACCGGACCGCGCCACGGCGGAAAAAATGGTGGCGGAAAATTGTTACTTGTGGAACCCGGGGGTATTCGTCCTCAAGCTGCGCACCCTGTTGGAAGAATATCGCCGCCTCGCGCCCGAAGTTTCAGGCCCGTTCGACCAACGGAAAACCGATGGTCACGCCCGCTGGCTGGACCCGGCGGTGATCGCCGAAATCTATCGGGGCATTCCCAGGCAATCCATCGATACCCTGGTGTTGGAAAAAACCGACAAGCTGCTGCTCATTCCCGCCGATTTGGGTTGGAGCGACCTGGGAAGCTGGGATGAACTGCACCTTCAGTCGGAAAAGGATGCCAACGGCAACGCATTGTCCGGGAACGTGGTGGCGATCGATTCCGAAAACATCCATGTGCGCGGGGGGCGCCGCCTGATCGCCACCGTGGGCCTGAAAGACCTGATCGTGGTGGATACCGACGACGCCCTTTTGATCTGCAACCTCAACAACGTGCAGGACATCAAGCAACTGGTGACCCAACTCCGGGAAAAGGGCGCATCCCAGGTGGAGTCCTTCGGAGAAAATGTCCGGCCATGGGGGTCTTACCAGGTGCTGGCCGAAGGACCGGGGTACAAGGTCAAGGTGTTGACGGTGAATCCGGGGCAAAAGCTCTCCCTGCAAATGCACCGCCACCGGGCCGAACATTGGGTGGTGGTGGAGGGCACGGTCTTGCTCACCCGGGATGAGGAAGTCGGGGAATTCGCCACCAACGCCTATTTTCACATCCCGGCGGGGGTCAAGCACCGCATCGAAAACCCTGGCGGCGAGGTGGCGCGGATCATCGAGGTGCAGCAGGGAAGCTATCTGGGGGAGGATGATATCGTACGATTCGAAGACATATACGGACGGGGATGAGGAACCGCCCGCCGATCCCGGAAACCTTCTCTTCCGCCTGTGGCGAAGGAACGGCAAGGCCTGTTGCTTGGGAAAATAAGGATTGGAAGGTTGGTGTTGGATAGTTCTCCTCCCCCCCCAGTTTTTTTCTGTATTCGATTATTGGATCCATTGGCGAAGCTGTCGTGTCCCTCACCAAAAAAAATTCTTCCCTTATTTCCTTGAAATAATTTATTGTTTCAGATTTTTCACGGAACCCATGCCATGAGAAACGCAAGGCGGGATACGGGGGCGATGGTTTATTTTTTCGCTTCGTGGAAGGAGGAAGTGGCCCGCAACTTGCCTTGCTTATAGCGTTTGTGGTTAATAAGAGAACCTTAAAAGAATTGAAAGGCTTGGCGTGATAAGCCGCAGGTAGGAGGATTTTGCGATGGCAATGGTTTCTTCCCCAGTCTCTCTTTCGGTCGAAACCCCGTGGCACCTGCCGGAATTTTTTTCCGAGGAGGGCTTGCGGGCGGCGCAGGAATATTATTTTCAAACCCATGCCAAGAATTCGCGCCTGATCGCGGAAGCGCGGAACGCCCAGGGGATTTCCAAATCCTTCGTGCGCCGCAAACTGACCCGGGAGATGGGCGAAGATTTCAAGATGTACACCGGCACCATCCTGGGGAAAGAATCGGACGACGCCAAGTACACGCGGGGCATCCGCGGCGAGATGAATGCGATGCTGGGGCATATCTACCGCAAGATCGCCCCGGGAAAACCGATCACCTCCCCCGCCCAGGAAGATTCGACCATCCTCTCCCATCCCCACGGCGGCATCGAGGTGTGCTTCGCCATGGTGTGCTTCTACAAGACCCTGCTGACCAGATACGCCTCCCTCGCGACCAACCGCCGCAAGGTGCTCAAGTCCATCATGGACGAGGAACTGTTCAAATGGATTTGGCGCACCGTGATCGGTTTCATGATGGCGCCGGAGGAAAAAAAGATTTCCATGGAGAATTCGACGCTTTCCAGCGGTTTGTCCTTCATTCCCGCCGATCTGCAAAAAGCGCCTTTTGGGCAAAAATTATTCGAGATTGGCATGTTCCTGCTCAGCAAAAATATGCAGGATTCGGAACTGCGGGTGCCGATCAGTCATTATTTCGTGATTTATTTGCGCCAGATGCAGACCTTGCTGCTGATGAAAACACCCCGGCAGGAGGTGGAAGGATTGTTAAAGAAAATTAACCGCCTGGTGGAGGGCGACCTGATCGAGCATCCACTGGTGGCCATGGACCGGCTCATGAACGACAAGGGCACCTCCATGGATTCCTTCGACGACATCATGAAGGACGAGGCGCAGTTGAACCGGCTCATTCCTGGCGCCGAATCCGAGTTCATCAACCAGTTCGAAGACTTCGGCAATCCCAAGCGGCTGGCGAACACCCTGCGCAAGCTGATTCCCGACCCGCGCAAGGAACCCGAGGCGGATCAGCATACCACCCTGATGCCCCTGCTCATGTTGTTGCGCACCATGCCCAGCGCGCTCAGCAATATGCTGCTGAAAAAGCTGCCGGTGCCCATCCTCAATATGATCCGCAACCGGATTCTCAATACCGCCAGCGACGACGTGGGCAAGGAATTGATGGACCGGATTCGCTCGGTGCTCGATGTGCGGCGCGAGCAGGGGGAAAAGTATGCCCTGGTGTCCAGCAGAGGAGACCAAAAGGCCGCGGCCGCCAGTTCGGTGCAAGTGTCACGCGAACCCGCCTCCAAGACCGGGGAAAGCGCCGGAACCGCCTCCGCATCGGCTTCCGCTGCTTCAGCTGCTTCCTCCGCTTCCCAGTCACCCGCCGACGCTCCCGAAAAGGCCACCCCGACGGAAAAGGAGGTGGGCGTGGAACTCACGGCGGGTGACCCGGCGGCCGGAAACATTCTGGATGAACGCAGCGTGCTGGCCTGGCGGGTGGAAAATGGACGGGTCGCGACTGTTTCCATCTCCGCCAGGGAAGTGATGGCGCTGACAGGCCGCGAGTTGAGATTTGTCCTTCCCTGGGTGGTGTTTACCCTGCGCACAGGGCAAATATTCGGCATCGCGCTGGATGCGATCACCAAGGAAACAGTGGAAACGCTGGTGACCGATTTGCGCAACCAGTTTGGAGATCCGCCATACGAGAAACTTTCCCCCGAGACCCTGGCGGAAGTGTCAAGCGAAACCAAGGGAGCGCCAATGTCCATGGTATTGCTGGAGCTGGCAAAAGCGGCGGGTTTGGGAAATTTCAAGGAGGCGCCGGAAAGCCTGAAGCCGGCCCTGGATTCCCTTTGCGATAAAATGGGAGACCAGTTGGAGGCCTTTCTGCGCCAACCGGCGGCGGAGGAATTCCGGGAGCTGCGCTCCAAATTGAAAAACAAGGAGAGGGAGGCCCTGACCATCCTTCACCGCGTGGCCAGAACCAAATAAAGCGCCCCCATCCCCCACTTCTCCCCCTCCGCATTTCCCTTCCCCCTCCGCGCGGGATTGGCGGCCTCGCCAATCGCCGGTTCCATTCAACGGTTCCATACCATCCCGCCCAATCAACCGTAACGTCCACCATCGTCTTTTCCCTATTGGCCTGGACGGGGATCGAATGCTCACCGCGCTCCCCAACCGGCCTTGGCGGCCTTCCTCCCGTTCGCGCCCCGGTCCGCAAAAACAATAGGCTCACACACGAGGGCTGCAACCATGATGGGCTTCAACCATGATGGGTTTCACACCCGGCGGGCATACAGCACCATCGATTTGGGGAACACCCAATTGCTCCAACGCTCGGCCTGCGCCAAGGCGGGTGAAAACATGACGTGGGTGAGAATTTTCTTGCAGTGGCGGATCGCGGGGTGGTTTTCGGCGTGGAGGCCGAACACGCAACGCACCCACCAGTAAAGGGAGTGAAAGGCGTGTTCGAAGTGAAGATCGATCACTTCCAGGCCCTGGCTGGAAAGGAGCTTGCGCAGGCCCCCCATGGAAAAGATGCGGACGTGTCCGCCGGGCGTGTTGAAATAATCGTCGGAGGAAAAGCGGTACAACCATTCCGTGGCCGGCGTGGGGACGCTTGCCGCGAGCATCCCTCCCGGCTTGAGCACACGGGCCAATTCGGCCGCCGCCCGCCGTGGATCGTCCACATGCTCCAGCACCTCGGAACACAAAACCCGGTCGAAGGATGCCGCCCGAAACGGCAGGGTTTGGGCGTTCCCCCGCAACACCAGATAGGGCGGAGGCGGCTGGGCCTCCGAAGCGTCCGGGTTGTCTGGCGTTTCCGGTGCTTCCGTGGCGCCGGCGGAATCGGTGGCGCCCGCGCGGGTGGAGGTTTCGCCGCCTTGGGGGCCGGGTGGAGCCTCGCCACCGAGGAGGCTGTCCAGCAGGAAGCGGGTGTATTTCAGCTCCGCCAGGTTCAGGTCCAGGGCCAGCGCATGACAGCCCCTGCGGAGCAGCTCCAGGCTGTGGCGTCCCTGCCCGCAACCCGCGTCCAACACCGTCATGCCGGGGCGCAGGGCCAGGCGTTCGAAGTCAACGGTTAGCATCGAGCGCCTCGCGGTACACGGCCACCATTCGTTCGGCGGCGTTTTCCCAGCGGAATTCGGTGACGATCCGCTCCCGGGCGGCCCGGCCCAATCGCGCGCGGCGTTCCGGGTCGTTCAACAAGCTCCCGATGGCATGGGCCAGGGCCTCTTCATCGGCCGGGGGCACCAGCACGCCCGCGTTTCCCACCACCTCGGGCAGCGCACCGCCCCTGGCGGCCACCAGGGGGAGTCCGCAGGCCATGGCCTCGGCGGCTGGAAATCCAAAGCCTTCGTAGAGGGAGGGAGAGACGGCCAGCTCCGAGGTGGCATAGAGGCCAACCAGCTCCTGTGGCGGCACCTTCGTTTTCACGATCACCCGCCCCCGCAATCCCAACGCTTCCAGATGCCCGTCCAGCCATTGAAAATCGACGCCGCCGGTGGCGACAACCAGGTGAGCGGGGGGAGGGAGCCTGGCCATGGCCCGCAGCAGATAGATTCCTCCCTTGTTTCCATCCTGCAGGTTTCCCACGAACAGCAGCCGTCCCGGAACCCGTTTCACCTGGGGCTGGGGTTGGAAGCGCTGGCTGTCCAGGCCGTTGTAAATGACGCGGATGCGGCTGGGCCGGACGCCGAAATCCGCCGCGATGTCCCTCGCCGCCGCATGGGATACGGTGACGATATGGGAAATGCGGCGCGAGACGAACCCCTGCATCGATACCGGCAGAAAACGCACCTTGTCCAACCGTTGCCGAAAGGTGGCGGGGGGGTCGAAGCCTCTCGCGCGGTCGATGGTGAGGGGATGATGAATGGTGGCCACCAGCGGCACGCCCAGCGCCCGGATGGCCAGCAGTCCCCAGCCAAGGGTCTGGTTGTCATGGATCACGTCAATCTGGAATTGCCCCATCAATTGGCGCAATTTCAGGAAGGCCCGCCAACTGAATCCGTTCAGTTCAGGGAACTGGCCCGCCAGGGAGGTGGCCCGCTCGTAGAGGTTCAAGGGCGTGAAAGCGGCCAGCGGATTGTCCCGGGGCGGGTAGTTGCCGTTGGCCTCGAACAGGTTCAATCCCGGCACGCGATGCCAGACGATTCCCGGCTCCTCCGGGCTGTAGGGCGGGCCATGGATGCAGTGCACCTCATGACCCATCCGCACCATTTCCCGGGCCAGGTGGCTCACATACACCCCCTGCCCTCCACAGAAGGGGTTCCCCCGGTAAGTCAGAATCACGATTCTCATGAGGCCCCCGGCGCGTTGGTTTTCCGGCTCCCCGTCCGAACACCTGGCCAAGCGCCCGGCCGGCCGGGATGGGCCGGTTGCTTCCGGGCGCCATGCTGGGCGATCACCTGCCGGTAGACCTCCACCGTTTCCTCCGCCGCCACGCGCCACTCGAACCGCCGCGTCATGCGCATCCGCCCGGCCCGGCCCATGGCTTTCCTGCGTTGCGGATCGTTCAGCAGGGATAGAATGCCGGCGGCCAGGGCTTCCGGGTCGCCGGGAGGCACCAGCACGCCGGTTTCGGGGGTGACCACCTCTGGCACCGCCCCCACGGCGGTGACCACGACCGGCGCGCCGCAGGACATGGCCTCGGCGGCCGGCAAACCGAAACCCTCGTAGAGCGAGGGTTGTACCAGCAGGGTACAGCGGCGGTATTCCTCGCGCAGGGCCGTGTCGTCCAGTTTGCCCAGGAAGCGCACCCGCGCCTCCAGGCCCAATTGCCGCGACTGGCCGGCCAACAGCCGCTTCACCGGGGGGGCGTCGTCCACGATCCGCAGGGTCACTCCCGCCGGAAGCCTGGCCAGCGCATGGAGCAGAAAATGGGCCCCTTTTTTCCAATCGTCCGTGTTGCCCACAAACAACAACACCGGCAACGGCGCCGAAGCCCGCCGCGAAAGATGAGCATCGCCCCGATCGGCCGGCGGCCGGAAAAATTCGGTGTCCAACCCCCCGGCAACCACCGAAATTCGCTCCGGAGGCACCCTGAAATCCCTGACGATGGCTTCCTTGCCGGCCTGGGAAGTGGTGAGCACCCTCCGCACCCGGCGGATCACCATGCCCTGCATGGCCACCGGGAAAAACACCGCGGTGTGATACAGCTCCTCGAATGTGTTGTCCCGGGCGAAGGCTTCCCGCCGGTCGATGGTGAGGGGGTGATGCACCGTGGTCACCATGGGCACGCCGAAAGCCATCATGGCCAGGTTCCCGAATCCCAACGACTGGACGTCGTGCAGCACATCGAAATGACGGCGGCGCAACAGCCCGGTCAGCAGGGCCAGCGCCCGCAGGCTGAAGGTGAAAGGCTCCGGAAAGAATCGCAATCGCGTCAGCCCGAATTCCAACAGGTTCAAAGGATGGAACAATTGCAACGGCCGCTCCGCCGGCAGCCACTCCCGGCGGTAACGCCCCCACAGGTTCAGATTGGTTATGCGATGCACCCGCGCCCAGGGCGTCAAATCGCGAGGGTAGGGCGCGCCCACGATCACCTCCACCTGGTGCCCCAGACCGGCCAGGTGACGGGTGAGGTGGTAGAGATAGATGCCCTGTCCGCCGGCATAGGGATTTCCGCGGTAGGAAAGCAGGCAGATTCTCATGGGTGGGCGTCCAGCGGAACCTCCCCGCCTTCCGCGCTCTCACCGGCCGGAGCCGGCTCCGGTTCGGAAACGGTAGTGCGCTGCGTCACGATGGCCCAGCCGATCCAGAACACCATCGAGGAAAGGCTCAGCACCGCCGCCCCCACGGGAAGGGCCAAGGCCCAGTAGGATTCGATCGCCACGCCATACAGGAACACCAGCCCGATGGCGATGCTGGCGAAGCAGATCGCCAGGGCGATCAAACGGGCCGGACGGCCCGCGTAATGGTCCGCCTCGGGGGGGATGCCCCGCACCGTGTTGATGGTATAGCCCACCCAAAACGAGAGTCCCAACGCCGTAAACACGCCGGCGGCAACCGGAATCGCCAACGCCCAATACGATCCGTTCAGCAGGCCCCAGAGCAATGCAAGGCTCGCGGCCAAGGCAAAAAAGCAGATCGCTGCGCCGGTGCGGCGGGCGCGCCGCAGGGAAAGTCTTGAATTTTTTTTCACAGGGTCCATTCCCCGCCGCTGGCGGCGGGGTCATTCCTCCTTCGGCAATCGTTTTCGCGGGCGGGGCCGGTGGCATCCGCCGGCGCCTCCCGCGCCCGGACGGGATGGGTGCCGGCGACCCTCCACCGGCAACCCGCCTCTACTTTCTTCTTCCTTGCCATCCGATGATTTTCCTACGCCAACCCGCGGGGAGCGTCAACCCGCCTCCCGCGTGACATGCCTCTCCATAAACCCGCTGGCACGAAAACCTATTCTGACCCGGCTTGACAGATAATCCAACCGGACGTTTTAATGGAAAAACCGAACCCGAATTTTGATTCTTTTTTCTAGCCGGAATGAAAGCGAAAATCGAGCTGAAATGGGTGCGCGCGGCGCAACAGGAGCGAAGCCGCCGCACCATGACCCGCATTCTCGACGCAACGGAAACGCTGCTGCTGCGGAGGGGCTTCGAACACGTGAGCGTGGCGGAAATCGCCCGGCAGGCCTGTGTTTCGGTGGGGGCGATCTACGCCCGCTTTCAGGACAAGAACGGCTTGCTGCAGGTGCTTCATGAACGGTTCAGCGCCGAGGCCCTGGTCACCACCGACGCGGCTCTGGGGCCAAAGCGGTGGGAAGGCGCCAAGACGGCCGAAATTATCGCCGCATTGGTCGGCTTCCTGGTGCGGATTCACAGCGAACAAGCGGGGTTGTTGCGCGCCTTTTCGCTCTATGGGCGCAACGATCCTCATTTTCAGGCTCGCAACCGGCGCATGACGGAAAATTTCCTGGAACGCCTGCAAACCCTGCTCCGCGCGCGTCATGGAGAAATCGGCCACCCGGATCCCGAATTGGCCATTTCATTCGGGTTGGCCCTGGTGTCCGGCGTATTGAAAAACACATTCATCCTGGACGAGGGGGTTCCCGAGCCAGGCGCGCTTTCCCTGGAAGCCCTGGAAACCGAGTTGTTGCGGGCGTATCGGGCCTATTTGCACCTTTCGCCCATGGCCTATGGGGACGGCGCCGATGCGGGCGATTCCAGAGAAATCGTGTGACCCGAGCCCGGCATCTTCCAAAGCGTTACCCCCGCGCCCCTCGTGAAAACGGGAGGGAGACCATGACACCAAAGGAATCGTTCGCTGATGGGTTTTCATGGCGGCCTGAACGCCGGGCAATGGAAAATCGTCAAAAAGCCTGAACCTTCCCGGTTCAGTAATTCGATGGCCGCCCCGCCGAGCCATCGGGCGCCGGCGGAACTCTCATGAAAGGAAGCGCTTTGCGTAAATCATATTTTCCAATAACCATGGTCTGGGGCCTGCTGATTTTCCTGCTGGGTCTTCCCACACTCGCGCCCGCCCAAATGGCCGCGCAAAAAACGGCGCTGAGATCCCAACTGGAAGGCATGGGAATTCCGGTCAGGGAGGAAAAGGGACGGCTGATCGCGGAAGCCACCTTGCGGCAGGTGCTGAAACTGGCCCAAATGTGGAACGTGGGCCTGGAATCGATCAAGGTGGGCGAGACCATCGCGCAAAGCGTGCTGGAAGCGAGCCGCAACCGGCTCAATCCAATTCTCACCAACTCGGTGGATTACGCGCGGGGACTCAGCGCCTCTCTTTTCTCTTCCCCCTCCCCCTTCCCCCTGTCCCTCACCGGAACGGATGCCATCACGCTGTCCTCGGAGTTGACCAAGTCCTCCCTGAGCGGGATTCAGTACGAGTTGACCTTCACCGAGCAGCGGATCAAGGCGCTTTCCCGGTCCATCGCATCTTCCGGCAGCGAACCGGTGCCGGGCACCACTTACAACTGGATCTCCTCCACCGCGCTCACCGGTTCGGTGACCATTCCGATCGGGCAGGATTTCGGTGTTTCCCTCAACAACATCCCCGTGCGGCGCAGCGAGTTGGGTCTGACCGCAAGCCGTCTGGACATCCGTCAGCGGGAGCTTTCCTTGCTGGCGCTCACGGCCGAAACCTACTGGAACCTGATGGCGTCGCTGGAAAACCTGAAGGTGAAGGAAGAAGCGGTGCGGCTCAGCAGGCGGCTGTTGAACGAGAACCGCCAGCGCCTGGAGGCGGGCGTGCTCAGCCCGTTCGATGTTCAGGTGACCGAAGCCCAACTGGCCAGGGAGCGCGAACAACTGCTGGGGGCAAAATCGGACGTGTTGAGAATCGAAGACCTGGTACGCGCCATCCTCAACCTGGAGCAGGTGGATATCGCCATGCGTCCCCTGGATCGCCCCAGGGTGCGCAAGCCCAAATTTAGCCAGGCCCAAATGCTGAAAAGGCTTTTCGAGAAAAACACCGATTTGCGCCAATTGCAAAACCGGTTGCGCGCAAACGCCCTGGACCTGAAAGAGGCGCGCAACAAGGAACGCACCGACCTGGATTTCAATTTGTATTACACTTTCAAGGGATACAGCAGCGACGTGGGAGGGGGGGTGGAGGGTTTTTCCTATAACGCCGACGACAGTTATGGGGCTTCCCTGACCTGGACCATCCCATTGTTCGACGTGTCCACCCGGCAGAAAGTCCGCCAACGGCTGCTGGAACGAAAACGGCTGGAACTGGATATGGCCAACGTGAAATCGGAGCTCAATGTGCGGCTCCAAAGCGTGCTGCGCCAAATCCGGCTTTCCAGCGAGGAAGTGGATACGTCGCGGATTTCCAGAAAGCTCGCCGAGGAACAACTGAGAAACGAGATCGAGCGCTTCAAGGTGGGGGAGAGCACCAGCTTTCAGGTGTCGCAATTCCAGCAAAATGCCTCCGAAGCGAAAGTGCGGGAAATCCTGTCCCAGGTTCGCTTCGAACGCAATTTCCTGGCCATGCTGGTGCTGACGGGAGATCTGTTCGAAACCTACGGGATCGAACCGAGCTATCCATAATTGTCATCACGTCCCGGCGCTCCCGCTTTCCGGTTGGGCAGGGACGCCCGGGCTCCGATCATGCCGGGCAGGGACGCCCGGGCTCCGATCATGCCGGGCAGGGACGCCCGGGCGGCCACATTTGCCCTATGGGGCACCCGCATTTCCCCTGGGCGTTGCTTGCCAAGCGTCTTTGCCGCGGCAATACTGTTTTTGCCCGCATCGGGCGAAGCAGGCCATTCATTTCTCCCAAGGTTTGACCCACCGGGAAGCCATGCACCTTCTCAACCGCGTTCATCTCTTGTTTTTTCCGCCAGCCTGCCGGCTCTGCGGAAGCATGATGGAGCCCCTGTCCGCGTGGCGGGGCGGCAGGCCCCCCGGGTTTCCCCATCTCTGTGCGGAGTGTTTCGGAACGTTGCCCTTCCTGGAACATCCGGCGGCAATCGAGCCGCCGCCCGGGCTGGACGCCTTGTGGGCGGCCTGCCGCTATGCGCCGCCGGTCAGCCATTGGATTCGCCAATTCAAGTACGGGGGCAAGGATTCGCTCGCTCCCCTGTTGGCCAGCTTGATGTTGTGGAAGGAACTGCCCGGTTTCGAGCTCTTCCCGGGGATGCTGGTGGCGCCGGTGCCGTTGCATCCCCGCCGGGTGCGTCAGCGTGGCTTCAACCAGAGCCACCTGCTGGCGCGCCATTGGCTGCGCGGCCTGAGCCGCCACGGGCGCCTGCTCCCCGAGCCCCGGCCGGTGGTGCGGTCCAACCTGCTGACGCGGCGGCGGTTCACCCGCCCCCAGGTGGAACTCGATGCGCCCAACCGGGCGGTCAACGTGGCGGGGGCTTTCTCCCTCGGCGGGCGGAAGGCCCGCGGGTCCCGAAGCCTAGCGGAAAGCCTGGCCGGCGCCGTCATCCTGCTGGTGGACGACGTGGCCACCACCGGGGCAACCCTTTCCGGATGCGCACAGGCGCTAAAGGAGGCGGGCGCCGTGAGGGTGGAGGCCTTGGTGCTGGCCCGGCCCGGCCTCGATCTGCCCTTGGGAGAGGCTGCCTGATGGCTCGGCATGGCGCGGCGCCGTGCGGTGTACGCTCACGGATTTCGGAAGATGGGAGCCCGCGATGAAACTGCCTCTGCGATTCGGCATCCCCCTGCTGCTGGCGTTGCTGGCGGGTCTCACCGCCGTGGATGGCCTGGGGCGCACCGTGGTGTTGGCGGCGGCCATGGGAGTGGCGCTGTGGAGCGCGCTTTCCCTGCCCCGCCCGCCGCCGCCGGAGGAAGCGGAAAATTCTCTGGAGCAACGGTTGGAAATCGCCGAAGGGGAAGGAATGGAATTGAACGGGGAAGCACCCCCGCCGCGGGACAACAACGGAGCGGAGCCCCATCCCGGAGAAAGGGATTTCACGGAGACCCCGGACAAAGGGGGAACGGAGGAACGGGATTGAACCCGGGGAAACGGAAACGAAACCGGGAGGGGAAAGAATTCCCGGCCTTTCGCATCCTCTGTCCAATATGTTAAATCTGTGCGGAATTTCATGATGGCATCCAACAGGAAACTCCCATGATCGATTCCCCATTCCGGAGCCTTCCGGGTCCCGGAAATCGAAGCGCGCACCCAGTGATCGTTTAAGGGGGAACCATGTCCGACTTTCTGCTCTATACCCTGGCGGCCGTGGCCCCGGGCATCTTCTGGCTCATCGTGATCTATCTGGGCGACCGGGTGGAACCGGAGCCGACCCGCCTGGTCATCTGGACCTTTATCGCCGGTGGGTTTTTCTCCTTCCTCGGCGCCATCATGGTGTGGGCGTTTCAATCGACCCTCTTCGGAGACTCGGTCACCGCGCTCGATGTGGTGGTTTTCGCTCCGATCATCGAGGAACCGGCCAAGTTGATCGTATGCATCTTTTTTCTCAATTGGATCGGTGACGAATTCGACGAACCCATGGATGGCATCGTCTATGCCTCCGCGGTGGCGCTGGGGTTCGCGACTTTCGAAAACATGTTCTATGTTTCCGTTTTTTCCTCCAGGTTTGGGATTGGCAGCGACTCCTGGTGGGATTTGGTGGGACTGCGCGCCTTGTTGACCGTTCCTTCCCATGCCCTGGCTTCGGCCGTGTGGGGCTTCGCCTTGGGCCGCGCCAGGTTCGCCCCGGAGAAGGCTCGGGCGGGGATCATTGTGCTGGGGCTGGTGGGGGGCATCGTGCTGCACGGGATTTTCAACTACATCGCCGTTGCCCAGATTGGGGAAAGTTACACTCTTTTGATGGTTCAGGTGGCCATTGAATGGGGTTTGATGATCGCGATGGTGGTTAAATCCTTGTCGCTTTCCCCCCACCGCCGCACCCGCCTCCTGGCGCGCGGTGGCGGCGAGCGGGATTTTTTGGACGACGAATAAGGCGATGGACCCGGGTTGAATCCGCCAATGTGCGAGGGGCGTTGCGAAGGTTGGGGAATTGCCGGGATTTGGAATTGTCCGGCGGGCTACCGCTCTTCCAGCGTGGCCAGGGCCGGGGGGGGCGGTTTTTTCCTGCGCAGGATGTCCATGGCCGCGCCCAGTCCGTCCAGGGTGAGGGGGTACATGCGGCCATCGAAGATGGATTGGATGATCCGGGTGGATTCGGTGTATTTCCAGTCCTCGGCCGGCTCCGGATTGAGCCACACCGTGTGGGGAAAGGTCTCCTTGAGGCGGTTCAGCCAGACCACGCCCGGTTCGTCGTTGAAGTGATCCACGCTGCCTCCCACCTGCAACACCTCGTAGGGGCTCATGGCGGCATCGCCGACGATGATCACCCGGTAGTCCCGGTTGTATTTGTGCAGAATCTCGAAGGTCTTCAGCTTGCCTTCCCAGCGGTGTTCCTCCTTCCACACGTTTTCATAGATGCAGTTGTGAAAGTAGAAGGTCTCCAGGTGCTTGAACTCGGTGCGGGTGGATGAAAACAACTGCTCGCAGCGCTTGATGTGGGGCGTCATGGAGCCGCCGATGTCGAAAAAGATCAGAATCTTGATGTTGTTCCTGCGGGGGGGCCGCATTTCCACATCGTACATCACGCCACGGCGCGCCGTTTTGCGGATGGTCTCGTCGATGTCCAACTCGTCGGCAAAGCCCTCGCGCGTCAGCCTGCGCAGGCGCCTGAGGGCCATCTTGATGTTTCGCGTGTTGAGGGTGACGTCGCCGGCCAATTGCCGGTACTGGCGTTGTTCCCACACCTTGACCGCCCTGCCCTGGCGTTGTCCGGCATTCCCCACCCGGATGCCTTCGGGGTTGTAGCCGCCGCTGCCGAACGGGCTCTTGCCGCCGGTGCCGATCCATTTGTTTCCACCCTGATGCCGCCCCTCCTGTTCGGCCATGCGCTCGGCGAATGTGCGCATGATCTCCTCCCATCCGCCCAGCGCCTTGATCTGTTCCATTTCCTCGGGGGAGAACATTCTTTCCAGGGCGTCCTTCACCCAGCCTTCGGGAACATCCGCGGCGGCCAGGGCGAAGAACTTTTCCGCCCCCTTGAAATAGTGGGCGAAGGCCTTGTCGAAAGGATCGAAAAAGCGTTCGTCCTTCACCAGGGTGGTGCGGGCCAGATGATAGAACTGGTCTACGTCCGGATCGATCACGCGGGCCTCCATGGCGTCCAGGAAGCCCAGGAATTCCTTGGTGGACACTGGCACGCCCGCGTCGCGCAGGTGATAGAAAAATTCGACGAACATCTGGCTGTCGCCTTGGTGAGGGTTTAAAGGCGGTGAGGGTTTAAAGGCGGTGGGGGATTACAGGCGGCGCTGCATGAAGCGCAGCCGTTCGAACGCCTGAATGTCCTGCTCGTTCTTCAGCATGGCCCCATGGAGCGGGGGCAGTTCCTTGGACAGGTCCAGGTTGGCCAGGTAATCCGCCGGAATGTTTTCCACCATCAACAGCTTGACCCAGTCGATCAATTCCGACGTGGAAGGCTTCTTCTTCAAACCCTGCACCTCCCGGAACTGGAAGAACACCTCCAACGCTTCCTTGAGCAGGGACTCGTGCAGCTCCGGATGATGCACCCGGATGATCCGGTCCATGGTCTCTTTGTCGGGAAAGCGGATGTAATGGAAAAAACAGCGCCTCAGAAAAGCGTCGGGGAGTTCCTTCTCGTTGTTGCTGGTGATGAGCACGATGGGCCGCCGCACCGCCTTGATCGTTTCCTTCGTCTCGTAGACGTAGAATTCCATTCGGTCCAGTTCGAGCAACAGGTCGTTGGGAAATTCGATATCGGCCTTGTCGATCTCGTCGATCAGCAGCACGATGGGTTTTTCCGAGGTGAAGGCATCCCACATTTTTCCCGGCACGATGTAATTGCGGATTTCATGCACCCGGTCGTCCCCCAGCTGGCTGTCGCGCAGGCGCGAGACCGCATCGTACTCGTACAACCCCTGCTGGGCCACGCTGGTTGATTTGATGTGCCAGGTGATGATGTCCAGCTCCAGGGCCTCGGCCACCTCGTGGGCCAGCATGGTCTTGCCCGTGCCGGGTTCCCCTTTCACCAGCAGGGGCCGTTCCAGCGTGATGGCGGCGTTGACAGCCACCTGCAAGTCCTCGGTGGCGATGTAACTTTTGGTTCCTTTGAATTTCTTCACGCTCACGGTGCGTTTTTTCCTCCAGGTTCTATTATCAAATGTACAAGCAGCCAGCCCGATGGGATCGGGCGAAAGACCGGAAAGTCAGGCAGGGGGGCGGAAACTCCCCTCCCTTCGGATCGTCCCCTCCGGGGGGCGGGGCGGGTGGCGTTCATTTGCATTTTTACCATTCTCCCCCGGTGTGCGCAAGAAAAGCGCCGCCAACGAGGGCGAAGGACGCGGAACCCGTCGTGTCCGCTCCTCAGGGCGCGAGATTCTTTTTCACCAGGGCGCTCAGGTTCGCCTTGAAGTAGGCCACCATTTTGCCGGGCTTGTTGACCCGCGACATGCGCTCCCAGCGCTCGAAATCCCCCTGGGCGCCCAGTTGGGGCCATTTCCGCAGTTGGCGGCGTTCCAGGTCGTACCCCAGCAGCCGGGTGACCTCGTATCCGAGCCAGTGGCACCATCCCCGGCCAAAGATGTGGAAGGGGGATATTCCGGCCAGGTCCGGCAGGGCGTATCGCCCGCTCAGATCGCCGGCGGCCAGTTGCACCACCGCATAGGCGATGAAAGTGGGCTTGGTCATCCGCCGCAGCAAATGGTAGGCCCCCTCGTGATAATAAACGGGGTAGCAGTAGCGCAGAAAGTCGTCGATGAATTCATCGGGGGGAAGGTCCGCGCCGGTTTGCATGCTGCGCAGTTCCTGGCGGTCCGTCCACACCCAGCGAGGCCGGTCCGGCACCTTGAACCCGAAAGGGAGCAGGAACGATCGCAAGGGGGCCACCATGGTTTCCATGTCGATGCCTTCCATCACCAGCTTGCCGCGGCAAAATTCGCATTCCATCCCCAATCCTTCCACTTCCTCCATCTGGTTGCCGGGAAAACGGCAAATGAAGCAGCGCCTGGCATCCTCGAAGCAGGGCTTGCAAACAAATTTTTCATGATCGTTGTAGAAAAAATCCTCTTCGGCGATGGTGTCGCGGCATCGATAACAGATCATGGCTTATCCCCCTTCCCGGCCAAATCCCCCCCACCCGATGGCTTCCCGCCACCGCCTGTAGGAGCACCGCCTGTAGGAGCACCGCCGGCAGGAGCACCGCCGGGAGGAGCATCTTTTTCCCATTGCGCTTCATCGGCGTGGCCGGCCACCCAGGCCAGGGCGGCCTCCCGTGTGGCGATGGTTCCATCCAATTGGAGTTGGAACACCGCATCCAGCAAGTTTCCCATGGCCCTGCCCGCCTTCAATCCATGTTTCAGCAGATGCCGTCCTTGCAGCAGTGGCTCCGGCGGTCCCTCCCACACGCCCAGCGCCCGGGCCCGGGACTCCAGCCAGCTTCCAGCGGGAAATGCGGCTTCCCCCTGCCGCGCCCGATGGAGGGCGGAGGCGGCCTTGAGCAGAAAGGGAATTTCGATGCGCAGCGCCAGCCGCCGCACCTCCCCATCTCCGGCCCGGTCACGGGTTTTGAACAGCGCCTGAACCTTGACCAGTTCGGCGGTCAACCCCATCACGCCTTCGATGAAACGCGTTTCATTGGTCAGGCGCTCCAGGAATTGAGCCACCAGGGAGGATTCCCCCGCCGCCTCAGCCGCACCGTCCAATCGGGTCAGGCCGAAACACAGGGCCGCCGTCATCAGGACTCCGCCCCGGGCAGGATCGAGCCTCACCGCGATGGCGGCTTGATCCAGGAAGGCCAGGGTCATTTCCCAGGGGGATGGGGCCCCTTCGGGCGCGGCGGCGTCATGAAGCGCCTGCAACTCGGGAAAATATTTCAGCACACCCAATTTTGAGGCGTACCCGAATCCTTGCGAGGGCCGGGGACTTTGCAAGAGCAGCTTTTTGATTTCCTCCCAAATCCGTTCCCTGGGCAATTCCGCCAGGTTCAAACGGCGGCAGAGGGCCTGGGTCTCCGGTGCGATGCGGAATCCGAACCGCCCCGCGAACCGCATCGCCCGCAGCACCCGCAAGG
Organism: SAR324 cluster bacterium; assembly: GCA_022573975.1. GTDB lineage: Bacteria > SAR324 > SAR324 > SAR324 > JACQKK01 > JACZSY01. The sequence continues at coordinate 18,395 of JACZSY010000044.1, forward strand.
GATCCTCGGAGAAAGCAGGGCCCACATGCCGCAGCAGGCCTGCTGCAAGATCGCGCTCCCCCCCGTGGGGGTCCAGCAACACCTCTCTCTGGAAGTCGTATCCCATCGCGTTGATGGTGAAATCGCGGCGGGCGGCCGCCTCATCGAAAGTCATGGTGGGATCGGGTGTCACCCGGAACCCCTTGTGCCCTTTGCCGATATTGCTCTCCCTTCTGGGAACGCTTACGTCATAAGCGGCATTTTTCGTGGCCAGTTTGAGCACGCCGAAGTGACGGCCAACCGAATGCACCGGCCCGAAAGGCAGCAGGATTTCCTCCAGGCGCCGCATGGAAAGCTGGAAGACTTCCAGGTCATAGTCCTGCGGGCCGGCCAGCCCAAGCAGCCTGTCCCGCACCCATCCTCCCACCAGATAGGGCATGCCGCCGTTTTCGACGATCGCCTCGCCGATGCGGCGCACCTCCGGGTGTACCTCGAAATGGCGTGCCGTGGAATTGGCGGTGGCATGAATGTTCATCTGTATCTTTATTTACGGGTCCATCCCCCACGCCAATTTGCGAGGCCGATTATTTTTCTCCGCGGGACAGCCATCGGCGGGGCTGGCATCGAAGGTGCTGGCGCTGGAGTGGACCGCTTCCCGATCGATTTTCCCTCGTCATCCTGAGCGAATTTACAGCATCGAACCTTTCGTTTTCAAAAAAGGTTCATCATGCTCATGGGGTGGCCGCTCGGGCCACCAATTCGAATTTTATGCGGATTCGGTCTTCCACGGCAATGGCCCCCAGCAGGGTACTGTAGGGTGTGATGCCAAAATTGGTCTGGAAGAGGTCCATCTCCCCTTTTGCCCTCAACGTGTCCCCGGAGATCGTCACCTCGGCCGTGGCGTTCAAAATCCGCTCCACTCCCCGGATCCGCCATTTCAGTGCAAGGTGAAGCTTTCCAAGCGTCCCCCTGATGCCCAGGGAGGTTATTTCGACGGTAGGAAACCGCGCTGCGTCCAACATCCTGGGCGAAAGCATGATGCTCCGAATTTCCCGCAGATCCCCCTTGCTCAGTTCGCCACCCAGCTTGAGCCTTTTGCGGTCCTCCGGCAGGTCCACCCGGAGGCCCCTTACCGGAATGCTCAACCGAAGGCTGGAATTTTCAATGCGTTCATCGTCGTAACGAATGGAGCCGGAAATATCCGTGGCCACCATCACATGATCGTGCGCCAACAGGGAAAGCACCCCCTCGCGGTTCAAAAGCAACACCACCCGGCTCTCCAGGGGAACGATGGAGAAAATCCGCTCCGCGGCTCCGGCCACGGAGTACCCCGCCACGGAGTAGGCCGCTATCAAGTGAAGCCCAATCAAGGCCGTCAGCAGACACCCTCGAACCCGGATGGTAATGCCAGTCGCGGCGTTTGTTCTCCTTCGCGCACCATGAACCGGATTGGTCTCAAAACCGTGAATCATAAATCGCATTTCAGCCCCGTCATCCTGGCCACGCTCCAATGAACGGCCCCGCCGCGAGCGGTGGAGAATGGACCCGTATAAGAAAGGTTCAAATGGAACATCCCTTTCGCGGAAGGTTTCCACCAGGCGTGAACCCTCCCTATTCATAAATCGTGTTTAATGTCCCATTGAAATGATAGCTTCCCGCGCCTAAATGTGAAATCCCACCTCTGGAATTTTCCGCCGGATTTCAAGTGGTGACCTGTCCCATTGGAAGAATGCCTGGAAAATCCTTAATTCGAAGGTGAAATGGGAGGCGCCATCGAATAACACCAAAGAAATGAAATAAAATTATAATATTTCTGATAATTCTTAATACTTTTGAAAAACTTCGGCGAATGTGGGATATTAGGCGCGGATATTCCGCGCAGGCCGGCAACACCAATCACACAAAAGAAAAAAATAGAGATTCGGATCAATGAATAGAGGGATCAACACGCTGAGCCAGGAACAAAAAAAAATCCTGATGGAAAGCACCTGGGGCATTGCCCAGGAAAGGGACCGGCAGATGCTGACCTTCCTGCTGCACACCGGATTGAAAATCAACGAGTTCGTCAGTCTGAACGTGAGAGACGTTTTTACCGGACGCCGCGTGCGGAAAAGCGCGGTGATTGCTGGAGGCAAAGGGAAGCCTTCCCGGAAAATTCCCCTGACTCGCGAAGCGCGCGAGGCTGTTGCCATCATCCTGGATTTCAACCGTGATCAGGGCTTGTCCCTGACACCCTCGGCGCCCCTGGTGATCAGCCGCCAGAAGAACCGCAAGGACGGCAGTTACCGGATTACACCACGGCAGGTGCAGCGGATCGTCAAAACACTGCGCGAAGACGCCTCCCTCGGGTTCAAGACCACACCCCAGACCCTGCGCCATACGTTTGCGAGGGAAATGCTCGGACACGGTGGGGATTTGGAGGCCTTGCAAAAACTGCTGGGCCATCGTTCCATCAAGACGACCCGGGTGCTTTATGGAAAATCCATTTAGGGACGATCGTCTTCCCCTCTGATATTTCCGATGTCCCCGGCTTTGTCCTTGATCACCTTTTCTCATCGCGCCAGCCGATGGGAAAGCATTGCCGCATGCCATGTTTTTAACGGGCAGCTTTTGCCATGCATACCGAATCTACTTGCATGAAATGGTGTTAATGGAAATCAAAACAATGACTTCGGTCTTGTCTTCCATTGAACGCCATGGTTGGTATCCCCCCCCGGCATCGCCATTAATTTCAACGCCGCCCGCGGGATCGGACTGAAAATTCCCTTCAGGTTTTTTGAGACCGCGAATTTCATATACGACTACGACGGACGGATCGTGAGGGAAAATGGATTGCCGGTCGCCAAGCGTTGATCCCGCCCGCCAAACCTCTCCGTTGACAAAAGATGAGAAAGCGGAAACCGGGGAAGAAAATAAATCTCCGTCCCCCGATGAATCGTCCGCCC
>JACZSY010000045.1 GCA_022573975.1 SAR324 cluster bacterium
GATCATGGAAGATCAACCCAAAAGCTGGTGATTTATGACCCCGAAAAAGCCCAAGACCGAACTGGAACTGTTCCAATCGCATCTGGATCAAATTTTGGATCGGGAACATTCCCCTGATGGGAGTTTTACACGAGCCTGATATTTTGGTGACCCCGACCTTTTATATAAAACAACCTCACCGTCTCTGAAATGATGGAGATTTTCCATTGTGCTATTTCTTTTCAAAATGTTTAATCATAAAATAACACAAAAACAAAAACCTAAAAGAAAATTGAAAATGAAAAAACCCCAAAAAACCAATGAGATAATACCAAAAGTTTACTACCAACCCGGTTGAAGTTCCTGTTCAAAAACGAAAGAGTTGCTTTCGAGTTGGGGCGTGGAGTTCGAGCCGGTCAACGTGCATGGGAACGCGGCGCGGCAGGCGGAACTGGCGGCGCTGGGGGTGCCCCGCGTGCCGGCCACGGTGTTGGGGGACGACCTGGTGCACGGCTGGAACCCGTCGGCGCTGGCGAAGCTGGTGGGGGTGGACTACGACGGCGGCCCGGCGCTTGACCCGGAGGAACTGGCCCAGGCCCAGGACAACATTCTTTACTACGCCCAGCACTTGGTGAAACGCCTCTCGGCCCACCAGTTGGCGCTGAAGCACCCGGAGCGGGATCGCACCCTGCGCAACCTGGTCTTCCACCTGTTTCGGCTCAGCGCGGCGTTCGTGGACGCCATGGAGCAACGCCGGTTTCCGCTGGAATGGCTGATCGTGAACGTGCCGGACGAGATGGAGACGGGAGAGGCCGTGGCCCAATACGGCGCGGGCGTGCGGGCGCGACTGGCGGCGTGGTTCGGCCAAGCGCCGGCCGGGGTATTCGCCGAGGCCGTGCCCACCTACTACGGCGATCAGTCCGCGCACGAGTTGTTGGAGCGCACCACTTGGCACGCCGGCCAGCACCTGCGGCAGGTTTACGACCTGCTGGAGCGCGACGGCTCCCTGCCCGGCGATCCGCTGCCGATGGAACTTTTCGAGGGGCTGCCCCTGCCCGAGGAACTTTGGTGAGGGTTTTTCGTGCGGTGTAAAATTGGGGTGGTTGGGTATTGCAACGAGGCCTCACCCCAACGCCTTTCGGCGTTGACCCTCTCCGCTGGGGTGTTGAACTACCAATGTTGAGGGTTTTATTTATTTTTATGTCATTGCAAAAACAAAGCTTTCTCACCATCTCCGCATGGTCGAGGGGGCCGGGGGGTGAGGTCTCCTCTCAGCGGTTGAGCGTGGCGCGCCGCACCACCAGGTAGAGGATTTTGCGTCCCCGCCGCACCACCAGCGACACCCGCTTGGAAGGGGCCGTTTGCGCGGCGGAAAGGGCGGCTTCGAGGCTGTCGGCGCTCGTCACGTCGGCGCCCCCGGCCTTGAGAATGATGTCCCCCGCCTTCAGTCCCATCTCGTGGCCGATGCCCTTGGAGCGCACCGAGAGCACCCGTACGCCGATCTTGGCGTTCAGCCCCGGCCGCCTGCGTTCCCGCCGGGATATTTCCGCCACCCGCAGACCCATCCGCCCCAACAGGGTCGAGGCGCCGGCGTCCAGGGTGCGGGGGTCGCGCCCGATGCGGACGGTTACACGGAAGGGTTTCCAGCCAATAGGTTTGCCGGCCTTCCCCGCGCTTTCGCGCCGCAGCCCCTTCAGCGGCACCCGGGTGCCCGGCTCCGTGAAGGCCACCAGCTTTTGCAGTTGGCCCACCCGCAGCAAGCGGGCTTTCCCGAAATGGGTGAGCAGGTCGCCGGGCCGCAGCCCGGCGGTTCTGGCGGGCGATTTCCGGGGCAGTTGGCGTACGATCAACCCCTTCGCCGCGCGGGGCAGCTTCAACTCGCGCGACAGTTCCGCGTCCACTTCCTGGATGGACACCCCCAGCCATCCCCGGCGGACATGTCCGTAGCGCCGCAACTGCCGCACCACCGCCACCACCAGGTTGCTGGGCACCGCGAAGCCGATGCCCCGGCCCCGGCGGGCGATGGCTGTGTTCACGCCGATCACCTTGCCCTCCAGATTGAACAGCGGGCCGCCGGAGTTGCCCGGGTTGATGGCCGCGTCGGTCTGGAGAAACTCCCCATAGGCCAGGTTGCTGTCGTTGAAGATGTTGCGGCCCTTGGCGCTGATGATACCGGCGGTGACCGTGTGATCCAGCCCCCAGGGGTTGCCAATGGCCAGCACCCAGTCCCCCACCTCCATGCTGCTGGAATCCCCGAACTCCGCCGCGGGCAGGTTCCGGGCCGCGATCTTGATCAGGGCCAGGTCCGTCTTGGGATCGGCGCCCACCAGGGTTGCCTTGAACTTGCGCGCATCGGCCAGCACCACCTCGATTTCCCCCGCGCCCTCCACCACGTGGTGATTGGTGACGATGTAGCCGTCCCCGGAAATGATGAAGCCGGAGCCCAGGCCCCGGTGGGGAGCGGGAAAGCGGAAGGGCCGTTGCGATCCGGGGTCGTCCTCCCGGAGCGGGGCGCCCCGGTTGGCCCGGGTGGAGATATGCACCACCTTGTCCCGTTGCGACTTGACGATGGGGGCAAAACTGTCCGGGTGCCCCCAAAGGGGTGGTGGAACCATCCACCAGCCCAACAGCGCCATGATTCCCAGCGCGAGCGGGAACCGCCGGGTTCGGATGGATATGAGCCGAAGGTTCATGGGGGCTTTGTGAGCAAGGATTGCCCGGGCGGTTTTCCGCTTCCATGGGGCCGGGATGTGGAAGCGGCTCGGGTTGGTGTTCGCCTAACGCAGGCGTTTCGCCAGCCGATGGAACCGGAACCCTTCCAGTATACCTTTTTTGGGTTCGCGGGAAAAATATACCAGCCAGCCCTGGGATTTGACGCTCTCCTCCGCAATGAATCCGAAATGCCTGCTGTCCACGCTATTGAAGCGATTGTCGCCCAGCACGAACAAATGCCCCGCCGGAACCTTGACCGGCGGCAGCCTGACGGGTTCCCCCCCGCGCCCGGCTTGCAGCTCCAAGGCCCAGGGATCGCGGTAAAAATAGGGCTCCTCAAGGCGCTGCCCGTCCACCCAGACCCTGCCGCCCCGCATTTCCACCATTTCGCCGCCCAGCGCGATCACCCGCTTGATGTAATCCTCCCGCGGGCGATCGGGGCGCGGGAACACCACGATGTCTCCCCGCCGTACCCGGGAAGCCATCAGCTTCCCCCCGAAAAATGGGATGGGAATGCCATAGCTGAAATCGTTGGCCAGGATGCGGTCCCCCTGTTCGATGGCGGGATACATGGATACGCTGGGAATACGATAGACCGTCAGTGCGAATTTCGAGACCGCCAAAACCATCGCCGTCACCGCAGCCAGGGCGATCACGGCGATCAGCATCCATTTCCTGGAGCGGGTCATGGGGCCTCCCGATAGGGTGGTGCCGGAAGCGGCACCCCAGAAACGCCACCACGGAAGGGAAGGCGCGTTATTTGAGCACCGAGGCAAACCGTTCCAGGCGGTAGCCGGAAAAAAGGCCCTGGGCCGGGTCGTGGGAAAAGAAGATGAGCCATCCACGGCCAATCACCGTGCTTTCCTTGACAAATCCCCAAAAGCGGCTGTCCTCGCTGTTGCGCCGGTTGTCCCCCATCACGAACAGGTAGCCCTCGGGAATGGTCAGCGGTTCGGGGCAGGGTGGGCGGAATCCGTTTTTGGCCCATTTCCCCCTCATCCCGCTCTCGCAAAAAACCGTGGTTCCTTCCTCGCTGGCCTGCTTGCCGTTGATGAACACCCCTCCATCCTTGAAATGCAAGGTGTCCCCTCCCCGCGCAACCACCCGTTTGATGTAGTCGTCCGTGCCCAGGGGGAAAGGGAAGATCACGATATCGCCCCGGTTCACCTCGCGGCGAAACAACTTGATGTCGGTGAAGGGCACCGGAATCCCATAACTGAATTTGGTGGCGAATATATGATCCCCGCTCTTGATGGTGGGGTACATCGATTCGGAGGGGATCTTGAACGGCGCGAAAATGAAAAACCGAACCGTCAAGGCGATGATGCCGGCATAAATCAGGGCGTCCACCCATTCCCGGGCGCCCCTGTGGGGGATGAAGCGTTCCAGGCGGAGCAGGCTCAATCGGGTGATTTTGAGGATCAGCTTCCGCTCATTGGGCATCAGTTCCTTGTTCCCGGCGCGGTCCAACATTTCCTCGAAGGCCTTGCGGCGCATGGGTTTTTCGGAGGTTTTGGCCCGCAATGCGGAAAGGATGCCGGCATCCAGACCGGACAATTTAAGTTCCGCCAGGTTGTAATCGGTTAATTTATACAAGGAATACCAAATTATCGATTTGGGGTTGGGAGAGATTCAGGGTTGGGTTCGGGGAAATTGGCCAGGCAAATCCAATATATCAGAGGGCGATTTTTTTCTGTCCTCCCGCGCGATGCCAGTGACCTCCAAATTGTTCAAAAAACGAAAGCGCCGGAAAACGGAGCCCCCGGAAAACGGCGCGGGTGAGAGAACAATGGAATCAGTCTACGGCAGGCTGTTGAGACAGGGCAACCTTTTTTGAAAGCACCGGCAAACATGGCCTGCCATTCTCTCCCCCCCAGGTTCATGTCAGGGCGGATGGATTTTGTTTCAGGCCAGCCGGACGGAGGGTCCCTGTTTCAGGCCAGCCTGAAAACCCCCGCTTCCTCTTTCACCCGCTCCTGTTCCAGCAAAATGGAAAGGTGTTCCGTCAGGCTCTTTCGTTCCACGTCCTCCACGTAAACATCGTGATAATCGGGCGGGTAGATAAAACGGTGGGCCACCAGCTTTGCCAGGGTGTTGGGGCCCTCCGCCAACACCCGCAGGATCGCCGCTTCACGGAGCGCCACCTTCTCCCTGAAAGCCCGCAACAATTCCAGGAAGAGTTCCCGTTCGGTGATCACGCCCTTGTGGTGGTAGGTGATCCAGACTTTGGCCTCCATGTGCTCGATGCGCTCCAGGGTGTCCAGGAAATCCCGCAGGTTGGAGCAGGCGTCCCCGTAATAGGGGCCGAACCCGGTCAGGTCGATGTCGCCGATGAAGGCGATGCCCCCCGGCTCCACCATCAGCACCGAATGGCCCCGGGTGTGGCCGGGCATGTGGATCGCCCGCACCGTGACCCCGCCGCCCAGCTCCCACACCTTGCCGTCGGGGTAGCCCCGGGCGTCCGGGCGGGGCTGAAAGTGGAACTCCCCGGTCAACTTGACCCGCATTTTCTCCGAGGCGGCCGGGGAATAGCCATAATGGGCCATCATGCCGTCCACGCTGCGCACCGCCGCCAAATCGCCCTCCGGCGCGAACACGGCGGCGCGGGGCAGCCGGTTCAGGGCCGCGCAGTGATCCTCGTGGACATGGCCCAGCAAAACCAGTTCGGCCCCGTCCAACGGCCCAGCACCCGCCTGGCCGCCGGTTTGGCTGCTTAGCGGCGTATCGAATACGGCCCGCACCTCGCCCCCGGTGACCACCACCTGGTTGCCGTCGGGGTATTTGCCGTTCTTGCGGCCGAAGTGGACGGTGACCGGGCCAATGCGCTGTGAGGGATTGTTCATGAGCAGTGGGTGGGGGATTGAGGATGGGAGGGCGGGGCGCTCATTCCGCCTGCCGGCGGCGCGCCCGGCCGGGGTCGCCCAACAATCGCCGCACGCCGTCCCAGGCCCGCTCCAGCACGGCGGGGTCCCCGTGAATCTTGTACATGGTATTGGAGGTGATGATCAGTGAATGCAGTTCGAAGGCGATCTGCTCCGGCTCCAGGCCTGTTTTCAGTTCCCCCCCCAGGATCGCTTCCCTGACCCAATTGTCCAACAGCCTGAAATACCCGTTCTGATGGCGCTCGATGCGCCGGCGCACCGCGTCCGGCAGGGCCTGCATCTCCACGGTGACGGCGGCGAAAAAGCAGCCCCCTGGAAAAACCCGCCGTTCGACAAAACTCAAAAACCGGGCGGCAATGCTCCAAAGTTTCTCCAGGGGCGTATCCGCCTCCGCCGCGGGGCCGGTATATTCCTCCTGGGCGCATCTCGCCGCCGTCGCCACCACCGCCAGTTGCAGGTTCTCCTTGGAGCCGAAATGGGCAAAGAGACCGCTCTTGCTCATGCCGGTCAATTCCGCCAGGCGGCCGATGGTCAGCCCTCCCAAACCGTGCAGCGTGGCCAGCGAGGTGGCTTCGTTGAGAATCGCCGCCCTCGTGCGCTCCCCGTCGGCCCGGGGTTTCCTTTTTTTCCGTTGCTGGTGCGTCTGCATCTCCATCTCAAACCGTCCTCACAGGTAATGAATGATCTGGCCGCAAGGTTCGAGGTATCAACCCCCGGCCTTCTTTTTCGCCGCAAGCGGCCGGGAATGGAGCTGTACAAAAAAATGCAAAAAATTTCCTTGACAATTAGCACGACCGTTCGGTTTAATTCTACATCGTCTTGCCATGCAAGGCAAAAGCTGGGGCATTTATCGGCAAAAGTGTAACAAATCCATGTGGTGAATGCACCTCGGCCGGTGTGAGAACACCGTTGATCCAATCGCGAAGGAGGGAAAGCGCATGGAACCAACGCGCAAGATCAAGACCGCCATCGAGCGGACGGTGAAGGCCATCGAACACAGCCCATCGGTGGGCAGGGTGACCAAAAAAACCACCGCGCGCATGGTGGACGGCCTGAAAATGGAAGCGCAGGAGGGCGATTTCAAGCTCATATCCGATATGCCCGAGGTTCTCGGAGGAAGCAACGCCGGGCCGAATCCTGGGGCCTTGGCCAGGATGTCCCTGGGCGCCTGTCTGGTTGCCGGGTATGCCATGTGGCTCTCCAGGATGGAAGTGCCCTTCGACGAAATCGATGTGGAAGTGGAAGGGGACCTCGACCAGGCAGGCATGCTGGGAGTGAATGACGAGGCTCCCCCGGGACACGAGGAACTGCGGGTGAAAGTCAACATCACCAGCGAGGCGGCTCCGGCCGAAATTGAACGGGCCGTTGAGTTGGCGGACCGTCACAGCCCAGTGCTGCATCTGATCACCAAACCGGTGCCAGTGAGGCGGGAGCTGACCCTGACCGTGCCGGCGTCGGAGCCGGCAACAGCGGCAACCTGAGCGCCGGGACATCCGGCGCGGAAAATGTTGTTCATTTTGGATCATTCAAAAACAGGAGATCGTCATGGCGACCAAATGGAAAATCGAAGGCCCTCATTTTGTCAATTGCAACTGTGACTTTGGCTGCCCCTGCCAATACATGGCGCTGCCCACCGACGGCAGTTGCAAGGCCGTGGTGGGGTGGCAAATCGATAAGGGGTATTACGGGGACACCTCCCTCGACGGTCTGATTGCGGTCAACACCTACGACTGGCCCAAGGCCATCCACGAGGGCAACGGCACCATGCAGACCATCATCGACGAACGCGCCGACGATGCTCAACGCGCCGCCCTGCAGGCGATCATGCAGGGAGAAGGCGGGGAACCCGGTTCCACCATGCTGTTGATCTATCGCACCATGTGCTCCACCTATCATGACCCGGTCTTCAAGCCCATCGAAATGGAACTCGACATGAGCGCCCGCAAGGGCCTGCTGCGGGTGCCGGGGATGATCGACACCGAGGTGGAGCCTCTCAAGAATCCGGTGACCGGCGTGGAGTGGCAGGCCCGCATCGACCTGCCGAACGGCAAGGAATTCCGCCAGGCCGAGGTCGCCAGCGGCACCACCAAGGCCACGGGAACCGTCCCGCTGGAGTTCTCCAATTCCCACGCCCATTTCGCCAACATTCCCCTCTCCTCCGAGGGCGTGGTGGCCTAGGGAGCCGTTGCCATGCCCGCCATCGATCCGGCCGGGGCGAGGACTCCCGCCGGGAGGCCGGGCCTGTCCCTGGCCGCGCGGTACCGGATGCCGGTATTGGCCGGGCTGGCGGGGGTCACGGCATTGGCCTGGATCTATTTGCTGAACGATGCCGCCCGCATGGACGCGGTTTCCATGGGCGACCCCGCCGCGACGATGGCGATGAAGCCCTGGGGCTGGGCCGATTTTCCGCTGTTGTTCCTGATGTGGTCGGTGATGATGGCGGCGATGATGGTGCCCAGCGTGACCCCGGCTGTATTGATCTACGCAACCCTGGTGCGGCGGATGACGCCCGATCAACCGGCGCTGCTCCTGGTGGGGTTGTTTTTGCTGGGCTATCTGGCCGATTGGACCGCCTTCAGCCTGGCCGCCGTGGGCCTGCAATGGGTGCTGGACCGCTGGGCGCTGCTTTCGCCGATGATGGTCTCCAACAGCCCCTACCTGGGCGGGGGGCTGTTGATCGCCGCGGGCGTCTACCAATGGACCCCGGTCAAGGAGTCCTGCCTCAAGCATTGCAAGGCCCCGCTCACCTTCCTGGCGCAACATTGGCGGCCCGGCGCCGGGGGCGCGTTTCGCATGGGGCTGCACCATGGCCTCTACTGCATCGGCTGCTGCTGGGTGATCATGGGCCTGTTATTCGTGGGCGGCGTGATGAACCTGCTGTGGGTGGCCGCCCTATCGATCTTCGTGCTGCTGGAAAAACTGGTGCCCCTGGACAACCGGCTCGGCCGGGGGTTGTCCGGCTTGGCCGCCGTCACCGCGGGCGTATTGTTCATGGCGATGGCTGGTTGAAACACCCGGCCGGTTGAAGGCGCTCCGCACCAACATCCTTTGCAACCCCATTGAAATTTCGCGGACAGTGAGCATCGCCAGCGCGAACGGGTTATCCACCCAAGGAGGCGGAGAAAAACCATGGAACCGAGACTGCAACTGCGCGTGCAGCGGTATGGCTGGGACAAGGCCGCCGGATATTACGAACATTCATGGGAACGTCAACTGGCCGAAGCCCAGCGCCGCCTGCTCGACGCGGCCGGCCCCCAACCCGGCGAGCGGGTGCTGGAACTGGCCTGCGGCACCGGGCTGGTCACTTTTCCCCTCGCCGAACGGATCGGCCCGGAAGGCGCCTTGGCCGCCACGGACATCTCGGAGAAAATGGTGGCCGCCGCCGGCAGGAAAGCCCGGCAGATCGGCTGCGCCAACGTGGTCTTCCAGCGAATGGGCGCCGAAGAACTGGCCTTCGAGGACGGCCGGTTCGACCTGGCGCTGTGCTCCCTGGGCCTGATGTACGTGCCCGATCCCGGCCAGGCCTTGCGCGAAATGCACCGGGTGCTCAGGCCCGGCGGGCGGGCCGTGGCGCTGGTCTGGGGCAAGCGGAGCAACTGCGGCTGGGCGGACATCTTTCCCATCGTGGACGCCCGGGTGAAATCCGAAGTCTGCCCGCTCTTCTTTCAACTGGGGGGCTTGGGCGCGCTGGACACCCGGATGGCCGAAGCCGGCTTCACCGCCCTCCAGGCCGAGCGGTTCTCCTCCACCCTCTCCTATGGCAGCGGGGAGGAGGCCTGTCTGGCGGCGTTCCGGGGCGGCCCGGTGGCGCTGGCCTATGATCGTTTCGACGGGCGGACCCGGGAAGCGGTCCATGCCGAGTACCTGGACTCCATCTCCGCCTATCAAAACGGGAGCGGCTACGAGGTGCCCGGGGAATTCGTCATTTGCTCGGGCGTGAAATCGGATTGACAATTCAACACCATCCCCACCCCCGGCCGATTCCGGTGTTCCTTGCCGGGAATAGGCATTTCCGCTATTCGTAAGGAATGGAAGGAACCGCGCATCCGCCGGCCCCCGGCCGGCCGCCAATTCCGCATGGGTTGGCCGCTTCCATCCACGGGCGGGTTCGAACAGAGGAGGCCTCTCGTTGAAAGTGGTCATCGTCGGCGCGGGAGAAGTGGGGTATCACGTGATAGGCGCCCTGTACCGCGAAAATGTGGATATCGTCGCGATCGATTTGAACCAGGCCGTCCTGGACCAACTCAAATCCGAATTCAACATCACCACGCTCCTCGGCAACGCCACCGACAGCGATCTGTTGGAACGCGCGGGCGCCAAGGAGGCGGACATGTTCCTGGCCGTGACCAACTACGACGAGACCAACATCATCTCGTGCCTGCTGGCCGGTCAGATGGGGGCCGCGAAGAAGATCGCCCGGGTCAAGACCATCGACATCGGTTACGACACCTCCTTCACCGAAAAGCACCACCTGGGCATCGAGTTGATCATCAACCCCTACCAGGTGGCCGCCGAGCATTTGAGCAACCTGATCGTCCATCCCCAGGTGACCGACTTCCACCAGTTTTTATCGGATCGGGTGGCCCTGCTGCGCATTCCGATCCGGGAGCAAAGCCCGCTGGCCAAGTCCACGGTTTTGTCCTTCGGCCAGAACGCGGGCATCCAGCAATGCCTGATCGCCCTCATCCAGCGCAAGGGGAGTTATTCCATCCCCACCAGCGATACCGTGGTGCACCCGGGGGACGATGTGTATTTCTTTTGCGCCATCAGCCAACTCGATCGGCTCTTCGGCTTTTTGGAACTCCCCAACCGCCCCTTGCGGCGGGTGTTCATCAACGGCGGCGGACACATCGGATTCGCCCTGGCGAAGCGGCTGGAGAAATTGTCGGTGTACGTCCGCATCCTGGAAATTTCGGAGGAACGTTGCGAATGGTTGTCCTCTCACCTGGACAAGGCCCTGATCCTGAATGTGGATGGAAGCAATGCGGCGCAGTTGAGGGCCGAAGGCATCGAACACGCCGATTATTTCATCAGCGTCACCGATGCCGACCATGTCAACGTGGTGGCCTGCCTGTTGGCCAAGGAATTGGGCGCGGCCCGCACCATTTCGCTGGTCAAGCAACCCGAGCTCCTTCCCATCCTCCATGAGCGGGGCATGATCGACGTGGCCTTCAGCCCGCGGCTGTTGACCGCGCGGAAGCTGCTGCGGTTCGTGCGGGGCGAGCAACTCAGTTCTTTCCTCACCTTCGTCAATTCCGACGTGGAACTGCTGGAACTCCACATCCAGCGGGGTGTGCCCTGCGAACAACTCCAGTTGTCCGGATTGGGATTGCCCGCCGGGGTGCTGGTGGGCGCCGTCAAACGGGGGGAGGAGATCTTCATTCCCCGAGGCGACGATTCGCTGTGCGAAGGGGACACCATCTTGCTGCTGGAACAACGGCGGCATCGAAAAATCACCAAATCGCTTTTCCTGGAGCCGGGCGAGTTTTCTTCGCCGCCGCTGGACTCCGATCGGGAGAAGACGGCTTCGGTTTCTTCCACTTGAGCCGGGATGGCGCGATGGACTCCTCTCCACTTCGGCTGTTCACGCTCGGCCCGGAAGGCACCTTCAGCGACAAGGCCACCCAAAAGCTGAAAACCCACCTCCGCCTGCTTGACCCGGAAGCCTCCCCCGAAATCGTATTTACCCGCACCATTCCCGAGGTGCTGGCGCGCACCGAAGCGGACCGGGAGGCGATGGGAGTGTTCCCCATCGAAAATTCGGATTCCGGCACCGTTGTGTTCGCCCAGGACAGCCTGGTCAAGCACAAGGTGACCATCCTGTTGGAGATCAATCTGCGGGTGCGTTTCAGCCTCCTCGCCAAGGCCCCCCTGGCCGAGGTGCGCGTCGTGCTGGCGCAGCCGGTGGCTTACGACCAGTGCAACGCTTACCTGGCCGAGCACCTGCCCGATGCCGAGGTGACCTTCACCACCTCCAACACCCAGTCCGGGCGCGATTTGCTGGCCGCCCCGGACGGCGCGGCCATCGCGGCCATCGTCCCCCTCGAGTTCGGGGAGGAACACCAGCAACTCTGCGCCGCGGCGGACATCCAGAACAACGCGCAAAACATCACCCGCTTCCTGGTGGTGCGTTCCGGGCGGGACGGCGAAACGTTCGACTTCGAGCGGCACAAAACCTCGCTGCTGGTGGAACCCGAGGAGGACCGTCCCGGATTGCTTTACGACCTGCTCAGCGTGTTCAACAGCCACCATCTCAACCTGGTGCGGCTGGAATCGCGCCCGGCCGGAATCCGCCCCTGGAGCTACGTGTTCTTCATCGACTTTCACAATAATGCGCGCACGCCGGACTGCCTGTCCGATTTGCGGAACGACAAGCGGCGGATCAGGGTGCTGGGCAGTTACGACACCTTGGAATGAAAAACAGGGGCAACCCAACCAACCGCGGGCGGCGGCGCCGCCGCGCCAGGAACAGGGGATCGGAGTGAGCGGAGCTAAAAAAAACGATGCCGGAAACGCCGCCGGAAACGGTGCCGAAAACGATGCCGGGAACGATGGCATCGTATGGCGGCCCACGGAGGAGCAGATCGCGGCGAGCAACATGCGGGGCTTCCTGGACGCCCATGGGGTCGCCGATTATGAAGCGCTGCAACGCCGCTCCCAGGAGGAACCGGCCTGGTTCTGGGATGCGGTGATCCAATACTGCGATATCCGCTTTTATGAGCCTTACCACTCGGTGCTGGACCTCTCGGGCGGGCTGCCCTGGCCCAAGTGGTGCGTCGGGGGAAAAACCAACGCGGTGCTGAACCTGCTGGACAAGCATCGGGAGACCCCGGTCTGGGACCGGCTGGCCATCATCTGGGAAGGCGAGGACGGCACGGTGCGGCGCTGGAGCTACGCCGAACTGGACGCGGAGGTCTGCCGCTTCGCGGGGGGCTTGCGCAGCCTGGGATTTGGCCCCGGCGACCCCATCGCGCTCTATGCGCCCTTCCTGCCCGAGTCGGTGGCGGCCATGCTGGCCATCGTCAAGATCGGCGCGGTGGTGCTGCCGTTGTTTTCGGGCTTCGGGGTCAACGCCGTGGTGGACCGCATGAAGCAGGCGGGCACGGTGGCCGTGGTGACCGTGGACGGCACCCTGCGAAGGGGCGAAGTGATTCAGTTGAAGCCGGTCATCGACGAGGCCGCGGCGTTGGTGCCCACCCTGCGGCACTCGATAGTGATCCGCAACCGGGGCCCCGAACCGGCCATGCGGGCCGGCCGGGACCTGTGGTGGCACGAGCTGCGGGCCGGTCAGCCCAGCGATGCGCCCACCGAGGTGATGGAAGCCGACGCCCCGGCCCTGCTCTTGTTCACCTCCGGCACGACCGGGCGTTCCAAGGGGTGCATTCTCACCCATTGCGGTTTTCCCACCAAGCTGTCCCTGGACTTCCAGCTGGTGATGGATTACCGCACGGGCGACCGCCTGATGTGGATGAGCGACATGGGTTGGGTGGTCGGCCCCATGGTGACCTTCGCCTCGCTGCTCTTCAAAGGCTCCATGGTGATCGCCGAGGGTGGCCCGGACTACCCCGATCCTGGGCGGATGTGGCGGCTGGTGGACGCGCACCAGGTCAATTTCCTGGGTGTGGCCCCCACCGTCATCCGCACCCTGATGCAGTATGGGGAGCAGGAGGTGGCGCCATACGATCTATCCTCCCTGCGGGCCATGACCTCGTCGGGCGAGCCCTGGACGCCCGATGCCTGGATGTGGGCCTTCCGCAACGTCTGCCGGGAGCGCATCCCCCTGCACAACATCACCGGCGGCACGGAGGTCAGCGGGGGCATCCTCTGCACCACGGGGTTCCACCCCATGAAGCCCTGCGCCTTCACCGGCCCCATCCCCGGCACCGGGGCGGACATCGTGGACAACCATGGCCAATCGGTGCCCCGGGGCCAGACCGGCGAGTTGGTGATGCGCGCGCCCTCCATCGGCAACACGGCGGGCCTCTGGCGCGACGAAGGCGGGGCGCGTTACCTGGAGTCCTACTGGAGCCAGATTCCCGGCATGTGGACCCAGGGCGACTTCACCCATCAGGATGCCGACGGCTTCTGGTTCGTCACCGGCCGCTCCGACGACGTATTCAATATCGCCGGCAAGCGCACCAGCCCCTCGGAGGTGGAATCCCTGCTGTTGGCCACCGGGCGCATCGCCCAGGCCGCGGTGGTGGGGGTGCCGGACCCCATCAAGGGCGAGGCCCTGCTCTGCGTCTGCGTGCCCAACGACGGCCAGGCGGCCGGCGAGGAACTCGACGGCATCCTCAGCCGGGCCGTGGTCGATGGCCTGGGCCGGCCCTTCCGCCCCCGGGAGATCATCTATGTCAGCGACCTGCCCAAAACCCGCAACATGAAAACCATGCGGCGGGTGGTGCGGGCCGTCTACCAGGGGAACGAGCCGGGCGACCTGTCCTCGCTGGTCAATCCCGAGGCCGTGGCCGAGCTGCAAGCGGTGATCGCCGGGCGGGGTAAATAGAAGCGGGCTCAATAAAAATCGCTGGCCGGCCTCTCCCTGGCCGTGGAACACCCCGAAGACATCCTGACCAACTTGGCACTTGCGCCATGTGCTGCGCGATGTGGGGACAGTTCCTCTTCGTCTCTGTTTCCGGTTAAGTTCCCTGCGCCTTTCCCCTTTTCGATCCTCCGGGACGGCCAGCCGCATTGGCGTGAGCATTTCCCCTATTCCCCCTTTTTCAAAAGTTTGCCGGGGAATTTGAGGGGTTCACCCCTCAAGTCTTTTTGGCCGTCCCCCGGCCCGGTGTTTCAGCACTGCGTAGACCATGGCGTTGACGGGAACGGGAACGCCCTTTTCGGCGCCCATGCGGGTCACCGCCCCGGCGTGGGTGTCCAGTTCGAGGGGCCGCCCCGCCTCCAGGTCATGCAGCATGGAGGGCTTCACCCCGGGGGGAAGCGCCTGGCCCATGGCGAGAATCTCGTCGATCAACGCTGGCTCCAATATGATTTCCAGGCGCGCGGCCAGTTTGATCACCTCGCGGCAGGAAGCGGCAAAGAGCGCCCGCGTGTCCGGGTCGCTCAGCACCGAGGCCACGGCCTCCCCGGTGACGCAGCAGATTCCGCCGTTGGCGTTGACCATCATGAACTTGCGCCAGATTTCGTAGGGCATCCGGGTGGACAGTTCGGCGTTGATGCCGGCGGCTTGCAGCATCTCCAGCAGCCCCTGGCATCCCGGACCCGGCTCTCCGCCGGGTTCTCCGAACACCATCCGCCGCTGTTCCCCCTGGTGGCGCACCTGACCCGGCGCGGGCCGGTGGGCGGGCAGGTAGGTCAGACCGGCCAGCACCTGCGCCTCGGGCAGGATGGCGGAAATGCGTTGATGAATTCCGATGCCGTTGAGCAGGGGCAACACGATGGTGCTTGGGCCAACCAATGGGAGCAAGGCCCGCGCCGCGACGTCCAGGCCGTAGGCCTTGGTGGTCACCAGCACCAGTTCCGCCGGGCCGTTCCTGCCTGCCTCGGCCGGATCGCCGGTGGCCAGGGCCGGGCGCACCGTGAAGGTCTCCCGGTCGCCGATCACGGTCAGCCCGTCCCGCCGGATCGCCTCCAGGTGTTCGCCCCGGGCGATCAGGATCACCTCGTGTCCGGCGCGGGTCAGCAGCGCGCCGTAGAACCCGCCGATGCCCCCCGCGCCCATCACGGCGATTCTCATGCGGCGGTTCTCATGCGGCGGTTCTGATGCTGCTGTTCTCATGCCTTGGCGCGGACCGCGCGGTGCCGCGGATAAAAGCATATCGGTTCATTGCTGGCGGCCCCCGGCCCTGTGCTTGAGGGCGGCATGGATGAATTGGTTGATTGGAGTGGGTACCCCCAACTCCCGGCCCATGCGGGCGGCGGCGCCGTTCAGCACGTCCAGTTCCATCTTGTCTCCCCGCTGTGCGCTGAGAGCCATGGAAGGAAGCGTGTTTGGCGGAAGGGTTCCGGCAAAACGGAGGGTTTCCCCGGCGGCGCCGGCGGGCAGCGCCACCCCTTTCTCGCGGCCGACCGCCTCGATTTCCCCAGCGCAGCCGGCCAGCATTTCGCGGGTGTCCGCATCCTCCAGCACCTCGCCCAGAGGCAACGCGGTGACGGCGCAGACGCCGGCGGCGGGCGCCAGAAAGAGGAATTTCAGCCAGAGCTCCGTCTCGATGGTCTCGGAAAGCACGGTGGGGATTTCCGCGTGTTCCAACACATGACGCAACCCTTCCGCGCGCGGGGTTTTTTCCCCGGAGCGCTCCCCGAAGACGATCTTGTTGAGCGGGCCCACCTGCCGGATCAGGCCGGGTTCGGCGATGTGGGCGGAGAGCTGGCAGAGCCCCCCCAACACCCGCCCCGCTCCCAGCACGGGCTCGATCCGTTCGGCGATATCCACGCCGTTGAGCAGCGGCAGCACCATCGTCTCCGCGCCCATCATGGGCGCGATGGCTTGCGCGGAAGCTTCCAGGTCGTAGGCCTTGACGGTCATCACCACCAGATCGACGGCTCCCACCCCGGCCGGATCGTCCGTGGCCTTCGCATCGGTGAGATGGCATTCCAGCAGGGGGCCTTCCACCCGCAGCCCGCCGGAGCGGATGGCTGCCAGGTGGGCGCCGCGGGCGATGAAGGTGACGTCCTCCCCGGCCAAGGCCAGCCTGGCGCCGAAATACCCCCCAACCCCTCCCGATCCCATGATGGCGATTTTCATCCATCCCTCTGTCGAAATATTCTGTTGATTTTATCCGTCGAAATTCTTCGCCGGTTCGGATCGGGCGGCCGATCCATGAATGGCCCACCCATGCCGCGGGCGTGGCAAACCCCCGGCCCTGAAAGACGATCCGGGGCGCACCCCAGCCAGCAACTGCCTCCCCAGGCGCGAAATTGGCGGCGGTCCATGGGCCGGCTATTCCAGGAAATACATCAGGGCCAGCTTTTTATGTTCTTCCAGCGCCACCGGCACGGTGATCGGATCGGCCCCGATTTGTTGGCGCACCCAGGTGAAAAACGCGTGTTCCTCGGGCTTGCGGCTGGAATCCGCTTTCAGCACCAGCGACAACACCACCAGGGTGGCCCTCTTGGCCATCTCTGTTGTGATGCGGGAGATGGCCGCGTCTTCGGTCATTTCACTGAACCATGGCTGACGCCGGAAGGTGGCCATACCCACGGCGTCGGCGATGATATCGATCATCCGCGATTCCCTGGGAACCTTGTCATGATCCGCATTGGCCATTTTCTCGGCCAAAAACAGGATCGGCTGGGCCGTTTTGCGGGAAAGTTGCCGCTGAGGATAAAATATTTTTCCTTCTTTTTGGTCGTTTTCCTCGGTCATGGCATTTGTTCCGGTGTGTTTTGGGGGGCAAAGGGTGCGGAAGCTAAACCGGGTTATGCGAAAATTTGAGCCATTCCGCAAGCCTTTCGGCAAAAGCCCGGTGGAAATTCTTCCCCGTGGCGGGCAATTCCACTCCCAACCCGATTCCTGTTCGATTTATCAGCAAGCGCCCCGGCCATCTCCGCCAAAACGGGGGAAAACCTGGGTCATCCCGCCTATCGGCGGCCGGCCGGGGTTTGAACGCGGTAAAGCCCCCAAACGTTTCGCGCCGGGCAAGGGAAAGTCCCGGAGCGTTTACCCGCGGGTGGCGGGTTGGGTGCGAACTCCATCGACCAGGTAGCTCAAAGCCAATTCCTTCAGTTCGTCGAGGCCGGACGGCACCGTGATCGGTTCGGCGCCCAGTTTGGTGCGGATATTCGTGAAATATGCGGAGGCTTCCGCTCCGCCATTGGTATCGGCTTTCAGCACCAGGGCCAACACCACCAGCGCCCCATTCCGGGCCAAATCCATGTCGATCTTCTTGCAGGCTTCATCATCGTTCAGGCCGTGAAACCACTTTTTCATCTGCTGCTGACTGATGCCCACCTCGCCGGACAACAGATCCACCATCCTCGTTTCCGGCACCGGCAGAATGCGGTCTTTTTTGGCCATTTCCTGGGCCAGATAGAGGATCAGTTCCACGTAAATTGCGTGGCAGGTTGTGTTTGGGGCGTTCAATTGTTCCGCTGTTTTGTCCCGCCATGGTTTCCCTCCTTTTAAGGGTGATCGTATGCTTTTACCGGACTGCCGCATATCTCCTCATTTAATATTTTCGTTTGAATTGCAACCAAAAAAGGCATCCTGCCCACTTCGATTTGTTCCGGTCTGGAGCCCCTCCCGGGCAGATGGCTTTGACAGCGCCGCCCGGGGGCGCGGGAGGCTGTTTCATCGCCGCCGATCCATGTTACGCTGAACTTGAATTCATTGGTCACGGTGCTTCCGCCGGCAATGTTTCCGCCGGCAATGCTTCCGCCAGGACGCTTCCGCGCTGGCCGCCCCCCTCTCCCGGAGACGCGCATGAAACCGATACGCCCCGTCTACATCGCCGCCCAGGCCATCACCCCGTTCATCGGCAAAGGCAACCCCAACTTCATCGACAAGAACCATCCCGACTTCGGCAAGCGCGAGAACCCCAGCCTGGAAGACCACACCGTGGCCGTGGTGCGCAAGCTGTTGCAGGACTACGACATCGACCCCACCCTGATCCAGCGGGGCTATATCGGCAACTTCGCCGGGGAGTTGTTCAGCAACCAGGCACACCTGGGAGCGATGGTGGCCCGGGCCGACCCACGGCTCTCCGGCATCGGCTTCGGGCGCACCGAGGCGGCCTGCGCATCGGGCGGGGTGGGCATCGTGGCCGGGCTGGACGCCCTCCAGGCCGGGCTGGACGTGGTGCTGGCCCTGGGGGCGGAGGTGCAGACCACCGTGCGGGCCCGCGAGGGCGCGGACTACCTGGCCCGGGCCGCCCATTACGAGTCCGAACGCGGCCTGGACGACTTCACCTTTCCGGCCATCCTCGCCCGGCGCGCCAAGGCCTACAAGGAGGCCCATGGCCTGACCGATCGGGATCTGGCCCACTTCTCGGTAAAGGCCTACGCCAACGCCAACCGCAATCCGCTGGCCCATATGCACGCGGTGAAGATGACCCTGGAGCAGGCCGCGACCGTCAGCGACAGCAACCCGGAGTTCCTCTCCAACCCGGAACTCAAGCCCCACCTGCGGGTCAGCGACTGTTCCCAGGTCACCGACGGCGCCGCGGCGATCATCCTGGCCACCGCCGAGGGATTGGCCAAGCTGGGCCGGCCCGTCTCGGAATGCGTGGAGGTGCGCTCCTACGGCTTCGCCACCAACCCGCTGGGCCAGGTGGCCGACCTGCTCAGGCTGGACACCGCCGCCGCCGCGGCCTCCGAGGCGCTGGGAGACGCCGGCATCGGGCCCAACGACGTGGATGTGGCCGAGGTGCACGACTGCTTCACCATCGCCGAGCTGATGATGTACGAGGCGGTGGGCTGGGCCGAGCCGGGCAAGGGCGCCGAGTTGATCCACTCGGGCCGCACCTCCCTGGAGGGCGACCTGCCGGTGAACACCGGCGGCGGGCTGATCGGCTTCGGCCACCCGGTGGGGGCCACCGGCGTCAAGCAGGCCGCCGAGATCTTCCGCCAGATGAAGGGCCTCTGCGGCGACTACCAGATCCAGCGCGAACCGAGAACCGGACTCACCATGAACATGGGCGGCGACGACCGCACCGTGGTCTCCCTGGTGCTGGGCAACGCCTCCTGAGCGGGCGCTCCGGACGGTGCCGTGCGGAAGGGATGCCGTGCGGAAGGGGTGCCGTGGCGCTGGCGCCCCCTCCCAACATCGCCCCCAATTGGCTTCGTTATGCACCGGCGGGGGGCTGTGCCCGGC
This sequence comes from SAR324 cluster bacterium, assembly GCA_022573975.1. Taxonomy (GTDB): domain Bacteria; phylum SAR324; class SAR324; order SAR324; family JACQKK01; genus JACZSY01. Next base: position 19,348 of record JACZSY010000045.1, read on the forward strand.
GGGGGCGTAATCCCGCCCCACCCTTTCCCACCCTTCCCCACCGTCGCCATGAGCCAAATTGGCTTCGATCTGCACCGGCGGGGGGAGGGCTTCATCGCGGCCGGGTTGGCTTCGTTTCGCGGAATCGCCATATTTTATCTATATATCTGTTATCATTATTAAATCATACCACACTTCGACCAAAAAGTCCAGTTAAAAGTACCCGCCACCCGATCCGGGAATCTTCGCTCGTTGATTTGTTTCTCCCCTCCGACGCGATACAAGGCCTCTCTCTATTTTGCCTATATCGTTGTAAAACGACGCTTTTACCCTCTCCGCATGGTCGAGGGCCGGCGGGTTGTTGCCGCCGGGTGAGGCCTCGCCGGAAGAACTTCGATCATCCAATCCACCCACCCCATGGAAAGAAAGCGCTCCCATCCATCCGGGCGGTCAAAAATACGGGGAGAGGCAAAGGGGTGCGAAGGCCGGAAGGGATGAGGCCCGTTGGACGAACACCTCCGGCGCGCGGCAAACCCGCGGAAGTGACGGAACCCATAAAAAAAAGGGGCCCAGGGAATGTGCCCTGAACCCCTGAAGTCACCTTTGAGGAGGTTGAATTAACCAAATATTACACGGAACCCACCCGGCTTGGGTTGGGGGGGGGAGAAAGCGCCTCACCGGAGGGGCTCCGTGCAATCCACTTTCGCCGTTCGGGCAGGCGCTCGTCATCACCTGTCCGGCGGGCAAAACCACTCGCTTTTTCCAGCAATCTCCCGCTTCTTTTGTTCTATGCTAGCCGTGGCCGGGCGCGATTGCCTTGACCTACATCAAATGAAAACCTGACCGGCATCAATTTTCTCAAGACAGCCAATCCGGATGTTTTTCGGGTGGATGGCCAAGAGCAGGCCGCCCGCCGAAACCGCTTGACACTTTCCCCCTTGACGATCCGCCCGATCCGGTTCTCCCGCATCGATCCAGAAACACCAGTTGACGCTAACTGGCAAACAGCTTAGACTGTCCTCAACCGGAGACCGGTGAACATGCCGGAAAGCCTTCCGCCGCCACACCCCCCGGCGCCAACACAGGGCGAGGAATTGGAGAGAGATATCATGCATTCCACAAGGACAGCGCCCCGGCGCGATGAAGGAATTCCTGGCGTTCCCGCCCCCTCCGGCGCTGGGGAGGAAACCTCCTATCCCATCGGCGGCCTGGCCCGGGAGGCGGGAGTCAGCACCCGCACCATCCGCTATTACGAGGAAATCGGCTTGCTCAGGACAGCCCGGCGCTACGCCGGCGGGCGGCGGGTGTTTCCATCGGACGCGCTGGAGCGGCTGCGCTTCATCGGGCGGTTGAAACGCCTCGGCTTCTCGCTGGGGGAAATCGGCGAGTTGAACGACGTGTTCGAGATGCGGCAATCCACGGCGGCCATGCTGGAGGCGCTGGAGCGGCGGTTGGAAACCCATCTGCACACCATCGACGAGCAACTGGCCGAACTGTCACGGTTGCGCGACGACCTGACCGTTTACCGGGAGCGGATCGGCGGCCGGATTCGCCGGATCGAGGGCGAGTGAAGGGGCGGCATCGATGAAACCATCGGGCATATCGCTGGGGGGATACCGGCCGGGCGCCAACGGCCGGGTGACGGAACTCCATGGGCGCTATTACCATCGTCACTGGGGCTTCGGGTTGTATTTCGAATCCAAGGTGGCCGCCGGACTGGCGGCGTTTCTCGACCGCTTCGCCGCCTCCCGCGACGGGTTCTGGGTGGCGCTGCTGGAAGATGAGATCGTGGGATCGGTGACCATCGAGGGGGGCGATGCGGAATCCACGGGCGCGCGGTTGCGCTGGTTCATCCTGGCGGAGGAAGCCCGGGGCCGGGGCGCCGGACACCTGTTGCTGGGAGCGGCCATGGATTTCTGCCGCGGGGCCGGGTTCGGCCAGGTCCATCTC
>JACZSY010000265.1 GCA_022573975.1 SAR324 cluster bacterium
ACCCCCCGGCAGGAGAAAACCATCAACTTCCGGCAGGATAACTACGCCATTTCCAGGGAGGGGCTGGGGCTGGGGGTCGGCCTGGAAATCCTCAGCTACACCAAGCAGCACGTGTTTCAGGACGGGGAAACGCTGGACATGGTGGTCAAAGGGGTGCACTTCACTCTCAAAACCTACCTGCGGCTGGGCCGCCTGTTCCCTTTTCTCGGCGCGGGCATCGGCAATTATTATATCAATTTCGAACAATCCAGCGGCCTCTCCCTGCGCCTTTCGCCCAAGGACGTCTACAATTTGCGGGGCGGAATTTTCGTCCTGCTGAGCCGTCACTGGGGGCTGGTGCTGGAAGCGGGAAACACCTCCGCCGAGGTGGACATCCCCACCGCCAACGGCTCGAAAACCCTGGAGTTGGGGGGCAGCTACGCCAACTTCGGCATCTCCTATGTTTTTTGAGGGAAAGCCTGTTTTGAGGATACATCCCCGCCCGGCCCCCCCCTATAATATATTGGCGGCCATCTCGGCCAGGTTGGAGCGTTCGCCGCGCATCAGGGTGACGTGGCCGGCCAGGCGCTGCTCCTTGAAGCGCTCGGCCACGTGGCTGAGGCCGTTGGAGATGGAATCCACGTAGGGGTTGTCGATCTGGTAGGGGTCGCCGGTGAGGACGATCTTGGTGCCGGTGCCCACCCGGGTGACGATGGTCTTGATCTCGTGGGGGGTCAGGTTCTGGGCCTCGTCCACGATCATGTATTGGTTGGGGATGCTCCGCCCCCGGATGTAGGTCAGCGGCTCGATGTTGATCAAGCCCTGATCCATCAGCGCCTCGTAGCCCTTGGCCGAGTGGTGCTTGGAGACCGGCGAGCCGATCAGGAACTCCAGGTTGTCGAAGATGGGCTGCATCCAGGGCTCCAGCTTTTCCTGGACCGTGCCGGGCAGGTAGCCGATGTCCTTGCCCATGGGGAAAATGGGCCGCGAGACCAGTATCTTGGTGTAGGTGCTCTCGTCCATCATCATTTGCAGGCCCACCGCCAGGGCCAGCAGGGTCTTGCCCGTGCCGGCCTTGCCCATCAGGGTGACGATGGACAGCTCGGGGTCCAGCAGCAGCGCGAAGGCCAGCGCCTGCTGGGGATTGCGGGGGGAGATGCCCCAGATGCCCCCGGACAAGTCCAGGATCTGGCGGAATTCGTCCCGTCCTTTTTGCTGGCGTCGATACCTGAAGATGAGAAACGCCTCCGGGTGGTCCCTGTCCATCAGGATCATGCCTTCGCCGGGATGGAACTTCCCTTCAAATTCGGCCGTTTCGCTCTGGCGGTAGCGCTCCAGTTCCCCCGCCGTCACCTCGCGCATGTGGTAGCCCGAATACAATTCCTCGGTGAGGGGCCGCTCGCCTTCGTAGCCCACGGCCTCGATGCCCAGCGCGTTGGCCTTGATGCGGATGTTGGTGTCCTGACTGACCAGCACCAGGGGGCCGTTGTCTTCGGCTTTCAGCCGCAGGCCGCAGGCCAGCACCCGGTTGCCCGCGCGCCGCAGGTCCAACTCCCGGGGCACGCCGTCCCCATCCTGGTTCCAGACGTAGACCCGCAGGCGGCTGCCGTTTTTCTGCTCCACACCGGCCGAGAGGCTGCCCGTGAGGCGGTACTGATCGATGGCCTTGGAAACCAGCCGCGCGTTGCGGCCCGTTTCCGACACCTCCGACTTGAACTGGTCGATCTCCTCGATCACCGTGATCGGCACGATCACTTCGCCATCGGGAAAGGCCAGCAAGGCGTCCGGATCGTAAAGCAGCACGTTGGTGTCCAACAGGTAACGTGTTCGCTGGGTCATCTATGGGAAAGGAAGGGGGAAGGGGATGAAGGGATGGGATGCGGACGCCATGGGCCGCTCCGGCGCCGGGTGAATTCTGCTGTCATGCTCCGTATATTTTGCCCCTTTCCGGGGGGGAAATGCAAACCCGGGACACCCCCGATGGCCGGGCGGCACCCCTCATGGAATATACCCCGCGATGACGATGCCGTGGAGGCGCATCAGGTACACCGCGCAGCCCCCGGCGCAGAGAAAGGGGACGAAGGGCAGCGGCGTGTCGAGAGGCCTCCGCAGGATCAACAGGGCCGGGAAGCCGATCAGCAGCGCGGAGGCGGTTCCCAGCACGATCACCCCCGGCAGGCCCTGCCAGCCCACGAATCCGCCGATCAGGGCCAACACGCCCGGGTCGCCCGAGCCCAGCCCCTCGCGGCCCCGCAGTTCGCGGTAGGCGAACCCGATCAGGTAGAGCAGCCCGGCGCCGCCGAGCGCCCCGCCCAGCATATCGGGCAATGCCGCGCGGTCGGCCCAGCCCAGCACGCCCATCCGCAGCGCCAGCCCGCCCAGCACCAGCGCCGGCTCCACCGTCAAGGTGACCAGGTCCACCACCGCCAGGGGATAGGCCAGGTAGAACAGCAGCAGCGCCTGGGACAAGGCCAGGGGGGTGTCGAGGGACGGGTGCAGGGCCAGCGCGAAACTCCCCCCGCACAGCACCACGAGGTTGACCGCCCCGGCGAAAACCGGCGGCGCGAAGTCGCTGTATGCGTGGTGGAAGGCCTCCGAGGCGGCCTCCGCCCAGCGGACGGCGAACAACCGGTTGCAGGCCCAGCCCGCCGCCAGACCGAACGCGGCCGCCACCAGGGGGAGCATCCAGGAGGTTGGCATGGGTCCGCGGGAAATGGGAAAAGGGAAGAGGAGAAAGCGGTGAAAAAGGCGGGAGCGCCGATCCTGGAGCGCTCCCTGTCCATCCCGCCAATGTTCGGCTCAAGTAGTGGATCAGGCGGATTTGGCCTGCTGCAATGCGGATTCGATAAGGTCCTTCAACTTCAATTTTTCCTTTTTCAGCCGGTGCAGTTCCAGGTCTTCATCGGACGTCAAATAGGATTTGCCGGTGAGGTTGCCAACTTGATGGTCCAGGGTGCGGTGTTCGCGGAGCAAGGAATCGACTTCCGGGTCGGTTTTTCGAAGAGTTTCCAGTTCTTGTGAATGTTGTTCCATCGTTCACTCCTGATGCGAGGGTTTACCTTGCCATTTTCACCATGATTTTTCCCCCATGTTTTTTCACCATGATTTTTCCCCCATGTTTTCAGGGTTTTCACTATGTTGAACGCGATTTGACATGATTTGGGTTCTTTTCCTGGGACGGTGATCCGATGGGGAGAGCATCGAACAATCCATTCATACCGCTTCTGCCTGGTATTTTGCAATGGCAAAATCCAAATCCAAAAAGAAAATTTTTAGTCTTCTTCCGCTGTTTGGCCTATATTTCAATCCGCTGAGATATTTCCTGAGTTGTTTCCGCGCAACCGCGCCAAAAAATGCGCAGCCAGCAGCAACAGGCCATAATAGGCCGCGACCACCCAGGGGGAGGCCGTCAAATCGGCGGCGAATATCAGCCCCGCGCCGGTGCGTTCCAGACCTTCCACCAGCCAGATCCATCCCGTCATCACCGCCTCCAGCACATGGAACGCCAGTTCCTCGCCCCGGCCTCCCGGAGGCGCCCCCAGGGAGAAGAAACTCATCCCCAACGCCATCAAACCGGCGGGCAGCACCAACAAGCCCATCAGGGGCACCATCACCAGGTTGCCGGCGAACACCAGCAGGGAGAACCGCCCGAAGGTGGCCACCGTCAACGGCCACAGCCCCAGGGTGATGAAGGCGGTGATCCACAAGTTGAGCAATGCGCCACCGGCGAATTTTCTCAACCGCCGCCGCCACGCCCTGGCCCACCGCCCCCGCCTCGCAGCCGGGCTTCCGGGAACGAACGGCGGCCAGGATTGCAAGGCGCGGAGCAGGAAATAATAGGCCAGAAAGGACATTTGGAACGACAGGCCGTGGAACAGGCTGGGGTCCACCGCCAGCATCGACAATGCGGCCAGCAAAAGGATGTACAACGGCGGCGAACGCGTGCCCCACAACCCGCTCCAGATCAGGAAGGAGCCCATCAAGGCCGCGCGCACCGCGGGGAGGGGAAAGCCGATCAGCGCGATGTAGCCCCAGATCAGGGTCATGGCCGAGACCCGAACCGCCGCGGGGGTATGGGCCCAACCCTGTCCGCCGCCGGCCGGCAGGCACCAGGCCCAACGCCCGGCGCGGAGGATTCCGGCGAAAAGGAAATAGAGCAGGCCCACGTGCAGGCCGCTGATGGCGAACAGATGGGCGATGCCCACCCGCCGGAAAGCCCGGGTCACCCGGCGGGCTTCCGGCCCGGAGCGCTCGCGCATCCCCAGCACGATCGGCAGGTACACCGCCAGGGCGGGCTTGGACAAGTAGTAGGCCGCCCGGTCCCGCAACCGCAGCCGCAGGGCGTCGCCCGTCCAGGGCGTCACCGGCTCGCTCTGAAAGTGATAGGCCGCTTGCCGGAACACCAATCGCACCGGAGCACCCGGGAATCCCGGCGATTCCTCCGTGTCGATGCCTTTGCCCTGGCCCGGCCCCCTGAGCGCGCCCCCGATGCGCACCCGCCTGCCGCTGCGAAAGGCCCAGGGACTTCCCCGGGGCATTTCCACCACCACCTCGGCCAGCGCATGCCGCCCGTCCTCCAGCCACACCGTGGCATTCCCCAGCAACAGGCGCACGCCGCCGGGTTTTTTCCTGCCTTGTTTTTTTACAGGCCGTTTCCGCCGCTGTTTTTTTCCGCTCAACCCTTTCCCGCTGGGATTTTTCCTGCTGAGATTTTTCCTGCTGAGATTTTCCCCGCTGAGGCTTTTCCCGTTACGGATTCCGTCCCCATCCCGCGCGGTTTGGGGCCTCCCTGGCGCGGGCAGGGCCTCCCGCTCCCGCACGATGCCTTCCACCCGCGCCTGGGCCGGGTTGTGGAGGGACGCCGCCCGGAGCGCCCGGCGCAGGCCGGGCGCCTGCACGGCGAAATGAAAGGTCACCGGAGCCAGCAGCACGGCCATCAGCAAGGCCGTGGAGACCATCCGCATTCCCAGCAGCCAGGTCACGGCCAGCCATCCGCCCAGCAGCAGGTGCCACAAATCCAGGGCCGGTGCGCGGGCGAGGGCCTGCCAGATCGTCAGCGCCGCCAAAACGAGAAAGGGCAGCCAGGGAAGCCAACGCCGGGGCGCCCCAGGCATTCTCCGCCGAAGGGTGGAAAAAATGGCCTCGGAAAAGGGAAATTTCATGCATGTAGTTAGCCCGAAACCAAACCAAAGGCCAAACCGGTTGGCCCACAGGGAAACCTCGGTGTTTTGCCGCGGGGAATTCATCGGGGGGATGGATGGATTCCTTATTCCGAACGGTGATATGGATAACGGGATCATTCCATGGCTGGAAAACGCGGGTCAAGCGGGAGAGCGAACCATGAATCCCATTAGCGAATTCATTCAAGCCAATCCATTGGGCGCGGGCGGCATCGCCGTGGGAATTCTTGCCGTGCTGTTCTTCCTCAAGCGGTTTTCAAGATCGGACACCGTCGATATGAGCGATCCTGGCAGAGCCGGCCGGGGAGACGCAAAGGCACAAAAGAAGGCCAGAGGTGGCTGGTTTGCACCCTGGCAATCTTATCGATCCTGCTTCTGAGGGGAACTTGGAAGAAATGGAAGCTCTATTGGACAAGGGGCGTGATATAAATTTTAATTCCTATTCCCTTAGCTCCGCTAAAAAATGCGTATTAGAAATAAATTCAATGGCTTAACCAAATTTTAGCCCTTCAGGCCGAAAACTGCGGAAATGAGTGACCCTACTCTCGCATCTCGGGAGCGGTGATCCTCCCCAACAGCACCTCACCCCCTGGCC
>JACZSY010000266.1 GCA_022573975.1 SAR324 cluster bacterium
AAAGAAAGCTGGTGTTTTGAAATATCCCCATGGTTCTATCCTTTTCAATGGGTTGCGCGGGGGTTATTTGAATTTATTTTTACGGGTCCATGCCCCGTTTTCCCCCACCCCCTACTTTTCCGGCTCGGGATCGGGTGAAAACCCGATGGTTTTCAAACCCTCTTTGCGATACCGGGTTTCTTCCAGCAGCGCCCGCACCAGCGCATCGGCATCGGGGGCCTGCCCGAGCAGTGCGTCGGTGGCATACCGCTGGCGGACGGCCTTGAGGTCTCCCGGCTGGAGGGAGGGCAGCGCCAGCAGTTTTTCCTGCTGCTCGCGGGACAACGCTCCCTCGTCCAGCCACTGCCGGAAGTAATGGCTCACGGCCTCCACCCGCATTTCCAGGCGGATTCCCTTGAAGGCGATCTTGTGGGAAAAGCGGCGGGCCATGGCCTGATCCATATTGGAGAGCAGGTTGGTGGAGCAGATCAGCACGCCGCGGAAATTCTCGATTTGTTGCAACAGCTCCGCCGTCTGGGAAACTTCCCATGAATGCTGGCTGTTGCGGCGGTCCCCGCCCATGGCGTCGAATTCGTCGATGAGGAGGAAATTTTTCTCCTGGAAGGCCTTGCGGAAAGCCTTGGCGAGGTTCTGCTCCGTTCCTCCCACCCACATGCTCAACAGATCGGAGATTCGTTCCACCTGCAGCTTGCGGTCGGCCTGCTGGGCCAGGAATTTCGCCCATTCGGTCTTCCCGCTGCCCGGCGGGCCGTGCAACAGGAAGGTCATTTGCTCGGGGAGGCCTTCCATGGGCCGGGATTGGTCCTGGAGTTGGCAGAATTTGATCACGGAGCGCACCAGCTCTCCGGCCTTGCGCTCCCCGGCCAAATCGAGCCATTCCGGGCGGTAGTTCGCGTCCAGCGCCCGCAGTTTCCCGCCCCGCGGCTCCTCCCCGTGAGCGAGACGATGAAACCTGGCGAGGGTCTGGCGCAACAGCCGCGCATCGGGTGTTTCCGGGCCGGTGGCGTTCGCCCATGTGTCCACGGCCTTGGTGAGGGCGCCGGGGGAGAGATCGTAGGTTTCCACCATGTCCTCGATTTCACCGTCGGGCAACGAGAACCGCGCCCCGGCCTTGGCCAGGGCGTTGCGCCAGATGCGCGCGCGGACGGTGCGGGTCAGTTCCCCAAAATGCACCGCATAGGAAAAGCGGCGCAGCACCGCCTCGTGAATGAAGTCATGGCAGTTGACGATCCAGATCACCGGCAGCGGGTTGCTCTCCAATGCTTCGGTGAGCCAGGATTTCTTGTCCTCATGGCGGCCGTTCGCGCCCCCGAAGATCATCCTCAGCGGCGAATCCTCGAGCAGGGATTCGGCCTCGTCCACCGTAAGCACCGGCCGCTCGCTCCCCTGGCAGAACCGTTGAAAGGCCTTGTATTCCAGCCGGCGGCCCGACACCGAAGCGGCGTCGTCGTCTTCATCCTTGCGGGACACCCCGTAGGCGGCCCCTCCCACCATGCTCGCCGCCAGCCGGGCCAGCTGGGTTTTCCCCAGGCCGGGGGGGCCGTAGAGCAATATGTTCACCCCTTTGCGCTTGTGCTCCCAGGCGTCCTCCAACAGGCGCGCCACCATGTTCAGATCGTCGGCCAGATGCGAGAAATCCCCGGCCTGCAATTCCGGTTTCGGCTCCTTGGCGAAGAGGACTTCGACGATCCGCCCCGGCGCGATATTTTCGCTGGTGACGATCTTTTTCAGCTTGTCGGACAATTCCGGGGAACCATGACGGCCGGCCACCATATCGTTGCATTCCAAAAATCCGTCCCGGCGCAGGACGCCGTCATTGGCCAGGGCTTCGCGCACCGCCTTTGGCGAAATGTCCAGCAGCAGAGCGACAAAACGGGGGAAATTGCGGCGCATGTGCTCGATATCCACGTCCTCCAGCACCTCGTTCAAGCCCTGATCGATTTCCAGCAGCGCGAAAAAATGAAGCAGGGCGCTTTGCGCTCCCTCCAGTTGAAACACTTTTTGAATTTTGGCAATCTTGCGGGAAAAAGGGGCGCTGGCCAATTTCCGGCGATCCATCCCGGCCATGGATTTTTCCAGACCCTCCACCACACGGGCGATCACACTGCGGGCCATGTTCCTGTACCTGACGTTCTGCCCTCCGCTTTTCCGCCGCCGGCCGTGGCGAAAATGCCCGAACTCCTCATCCAGGAAATCGCGCTTGTCCAGCAAGGCGTCGAAGTCCTCGGCCGAAAGAACGTCGGCCAGGGTGTTGAGCATGTTGTCGTCCACCAGAAAAGCCGGCGGAAAGCGAGGGTGGAGCATCAGGCGCCTGAGGGTCAAGGCCCGGTAATAGAGCATCACTTGTTCGTCACGGTCCATTCGGTTTTCTCCGGTTGATGGGTAAATCAAGAGCTTGTCATCACCATCATTTTCCGGTGTTCCAACCCCCAATGCAATGGAAAAGATCGAATTCAGGTCAATATACGCCGCCGAAAATTTTCCGGTTGCAAGAATTTTCGGCTGGAAAACAATTAAAATCAATAAAATATACAACTACTTGAAAAATTTTCTCATTCCTTCGCTTGCTTATGTGTACAAAATATGAAAGGAAACCAGATAAACCATGCCATTTTATGACTGAACCAATTGAGGTCGAAATATGCCCCAGGGAGATGTGCTCAGCACCTTGCGGAACGTGTTGAAAATTCTGCGCAGGTTGTTGTCCAACCAACCGGTGAGCCTCGGCACCATCCAGGAGGAAGTTCAGCGTTCCGACCGGACGGTGCGGCGCTATTTGAAGGTATTGGATGAGGCGGGCTTTAAACTTCGCACCACCATTGACGGACGGATCGAACCCCCCGTCCAACTGGTGTCCGAATTCCGCAAAGACGACCTGCAACTCCTGCTCAACCTGACCAAATCGGAATTGTTGCTGCTCTATTATCACCTGATGGGGCTGCACCACGTGGGCGATCAGGGGGTCAAGGATAGCCTGGAAGAGAAACTGCGCGGCGCTTTTGGCGTATTGAATTACGACATGAACCGGCTAAGCGCCATGCTGGTGAATTTCGACAAGGCCTACAAATCCTATGAGCGGGAGGATTTCAAAGCCTTTATCGGCACCCTGATCCAGGCCATCTATGAAGAAAAAAGTTGCCAGGTGACCTATCAGGGGCCGGGCCGGGAGGAACCCACTGTATTTCGCATGAACCCCTATCGCATCTTCGAATTCGATGGCGGCCTCTATTGTTATTGCCACGTCCCCCGGTTTGGGCATGTGCGCATGCTGGCCATCGAGCGCATCCGGGAAATCAAGATCAACAAGGACGGCTTCGCGCGCGACGCCGGCGTGGTGGCGGAAATCGAACGCAAACAACAGCGCGCCTTCCGCATCATCGACGACGAGGCGCCCATCGGCGTCAAGCTGCGCTTCACCCCGGATGCCGCTTTCTACGTGAAAGAGCGCATCTGGCACGACACGCAGCCGGACACCCTGACCGAAGAGCCCGATGGCGGCGTGATCCTCACCTTCGAGGCATCGGGCCGCTTCGAGATCGTGCGCTGGATCCTCGGCTGGGGCGCAAGCTGTGAGGTGCTGGAGCCGGAGGAGCTACGGGAGGAGGTGAAGGGGAGGTTGAAGGAGGCTATAGAGAGTTATACAAATTAAAATACCCACCAACCGCCCAACCGGCCAGCGGGGACCGCCCCCCCTCCAACGGCTGGGGCGGCCCCTCAATAATACACCGTCCTGGTGCGGTGATAGGGAGGCAGGCCGGTGTTGTCCTGCCCGGCGGCCCAGAGCATCCCGTCCACCCCGGCGGCGGTGATGGGCGCTTCCCCGGGGTTGGTGCTGGAGGCTTCCGCGGCGGCGGTGGTGGGTGAGTCCAGAGCGGCGTTGTAGGCGCGGGCCAGCCACTCGCAGCCCCAGACCGTGGCCGCGCGGAGTTCGATCTCCGCCTCGCTGGCGGCGGGAATTTCCTCCCCCGCGTCCACCCGCGCCGCCAGCTGGGCGGAGAGCCGCAACATGCCATGGGCGCGCAGCACCTGTGGCACCTTGTAGTCGGCGAAGGCGGTGAGGCGCTCCAGTCCGTCAAGCCGCCCCAGGGGGTGATCGGGCAGCAGCCGGGCCAGGTCCGCCACGCAGATCTGCGCGCGTTTGTGGAAGCGCACGGTCTGGCCCCGCCATCGGGCCTCGTCGCGGAAGGAGGGAAACGCCTCGGCGATGGCCAGCGCCAGCCGGGGAGCGTCCCCGGCGCAATCGGCCACCAGATTGGCGAACTGTCCCTCCCAACGCTCCAGCAACACCCGCCCCACCTCGTTCAGGTGCGAAACCCGGGCTTCCAGCAATGGGATCGGCCGCCCCTCGCCACGCAGCAGGCGGCGCGCGCCTTCCATCCCCAGCCCGGCCAGCCAGTGGGCGTCCCAGAGGGGCAGCGCGTCATCGCGGATGGCCCGGCGCAGGGCCGCGGTGAGCGCCCAGTATCCGTCGTGCCGCTCACCGGCCCAAGGCACTTCCCAACGCGGGGGGTCGTCCCAAAAGCAGAAATTAAGCGCCTCCAGGGCCAGCAGGTAGTTGAGCCGGCGCAAGGGCGGGAGGAAGGTGCAATGCAGCGCCTCCTCCGGCAGTGCGGGAAGAGCGGGCGGCGCGGTGCGCGGGTGGTTGGCCACGAAGCGCAGGACGGCTTCCGGGTCGAGGGAAACATGGGCCGCCCGTTGAACCACGGGGGCGGTGGAGGTCAGTACGCCCAATGGATCTTCGCGTTCCAGGACGAGGGTGAAGACCGTTGGCTGGGGCATGGAAAGTCTGGAAGGCGCGGGGCGGCCGGTTTGCGAAAAAGCCCCGGGCGTGGGGAAGCTGCCGGCGAAAAGGCCAAGGGCGCGGAAGCGAACCGGAGGCAATCCGCCTCCGGCCCATTCCTGCAAGGCGCATCGTTCCAACGGCCCCGGCGCTCTTTCCGCGGTAATATGGAACCAATACGTCTTTGAGCCGACAGGTTACGGAATCAAAACCTTACTGAACCTGTACCGGGAGGCGGCCCAGCATGATCGCATCTCCCTCTTCCGGTTCGAACACCACCTGAATCTCCCATTTTCCCGCCTTGTCGGGCGTGAATTTTCGCCAGGCGCGATACCGCGGGCCACCGCCGATATTCAAGTTTCGAGCACCTTTGGGGGTCAATCCGCGTTTGTAGATCAGGATCACCTGTTGCTTGGTGTTATTTGGCGCGAAAAAATGCATCCACACCATCACGGTTTCCCCCGCCAATACGTTCCCCGATTTCAGTTCCTCGACGCAGCCGAAGCGATTTTCACTGCCCCTGGCGGTGGGAACTTCCTGGCAGAGTTTGATATCGATCAAAAAAATTCCTTCCTTGCCATGATAAAGATAACTGATGACCTTCTTGGCCTCCTCGATGGAGGGCACTTCCACGGAAGATTCGCTCTGGGCGTATACGCCCACAGGCAGGGCCAACATTGACAAAATGAGGAACGATCGCAAAAACATGGCAAACTCCTGGGTAGGCGATGAAAAATCCCTTTCCAAATGGAAAAAACCATCAGGGTCCCCACGGGTAGGCTACTAAAATCGACGGACCGATTCAACCCCGCCACTTTTCGGAGAAAAACGATTTTTCCCATTTTGCCTGGGATGCGGAGCAGGGCGTCCACAAAGTCGTTGAGGGCTTTTCTCCTGGTGTAATTTTGGCGTTTTCGGGTCATTCGGGGAAGCCTCACCCCCTTGCCCCCTTCTCCACGGAG
>JACZSY010000267.1 GCA_022573975.1 SAR324 cluster bacterium
TACATGGTGACCAGGGGGACCCCGCAGGTCGTCACAAAGCCGGTTCCGGCCGTGCAACCTGCGCCGGAAGCAGCCCCCCCGCAACCGGCCGTTGCGCCACAGCCCCCGCCCCCGCCCGCGGGGCCGGCGATGAACCCACCCCACTCGGTGGCGAAGGGAGACACGCTATGGCGGATCAGCATTCGGGAATACAGGGATCCGCTCAATTGGCCCAGCATTTTCATGGAAAACAAGGACAAGATCGACAATCCGGACATGATATATCCGGCCCAGGAATTTCGGATTCCGGCCAATCCGGAATACCGGTTTCCGGATTACCCCAAGGAATACAAGCGATCCCGGTAAACCGCGATCCAGCGGGCGAGGATGAAGGCCTTGGGCCGAACCACCGCGGTGAACCCGCCGGTTGAAACTCCGCCGGTTGAAACTCCGCCGGTTGAAACTCCGTGGGCCGAAAAACCGTGGGCCGGCACTGTTCGGCGATTGGCCCGCGGTGCTCCCGGTTCCCGCGCCGGGCAGCCCCGTTGCGAAAGCGTCATTCCGGCAAAGGCCGGGAACCTTCCTCCTGGGTGCGCCCCCGCCCATGCCCCGCCCGGCCCCGCCCAACACTCCATGAACGAGCCGCTTTCCTCCCACACCCCTCACTGGACCGTCATACGGTCCATTTTCCGCACCTACGACGAGGCGGCGCTGAGCGCCTTCCGCCAGGTAAGCACCGAGGCCGAGGCCAAGGCCGACGGCACGGCGGTGACCCGTCTGGACCGGGAAGCCTCCCAACTGGTGCTGGAGACCTTGTCCGCCCATACTCCGCAATATGGCGTGATCTCCGAAGAGGAAAGCGAACCCATCCTCCCCGGCGCCGAGTGGCGTTGGGTGATCGACCCCCTGGACGGCACGGCTTCCTTCGCCCGGGGGTTCCCGGTCTGGGGCCTGGGCATCGGGTTGATGCGGGGTGGAGAACCCATGGAAGGTTTCCTGCGGTTTCCGGCCCTGAACGAAACCTATGCCTGCGCGGGCGGCCTGTTCACCTTCAATGGATCGCCAGTGCGCCCTCCCGCCTCTCCGCCCCTCCCCGATACCCGGCATTATCTGGTGGATTCCTCTCTGCACAAATGGCTCTCCTCCTACGATCCTTTCTCCGGAACCAAACTGCGCGCCTTCGGCTCGAACCTGTACCACATGGCCTGTTTGGCCCTGGGGCGGGCCGAGGCCATGATCTGCGGCCGGGTTTACCTGTGGGACCTCGCCCCCGCGTTGCCCATGACCCGGGCCGCGGGGCTGGTGGAACGTTATGTGGACGGCGGAACATTCGACCTGGGCGAACTGGGAGCACATAACGGGTTCCGCATCCGGGGACCCCTGGTGATCGCCCCTCCGGAGACATTGGAAAGCCTGGTGCGCGATTTGCACAGTGTTTTAACAGTAGAGTTTTAACAGTAGAGTTTTAACAGTGAAGTTTTAACAGTGGAGTTTTAAGGCGGCAAGGATATTAATCCGGATTGAGGTCAATCCTGATTTTGATCGGGCAATTTGTCCGATCGTGAGAAACGGGCCTGTAATGAGGCGCCGTATATTCGCTTAATTTATTTGGGAGGGACCATGCGCCCTTGTAAAGGAAGTACTTCGGATGGATCGAATCATAGTAACCCCGCGCTTTTCGAATGCGCGAAATGCGACCGTATCGGTTGTAAATATGAGAAATGCACCATGGTCGCGTTTCACCCTTACAACAAATGCCTGAAGTGCGGAAGCACGGACAATCACCCCGTGCCGGAGCGAAATTAAAAAGACAATCGGTCTCCCCGAATCTTTTTGTTCGGGTCCATTCCCCACCGCTGGCGGCGAAAAAGAAGCTGGGGTTTGATGCCCCGCTTTTCGCGGTGAAGACATCCCCCCCAAGCAAAGCCCGCGAAAGTTTTTTTCGATCGGCCCACCCGGCGTGGGCCTTTCACCCCGATGCTTTTCCTCGCGGTTTTTCTCGCGGTTTTTCTCGCGGTTTTCCCCTGGCGCCGGTTGCCCACGAATTTTCCATGGCGGCCGTCCGGGGAGGTCAATTCCGGCCAATCGGCCGATCCTGCCGCTCTGAAGTCCGCCGCTGGTTTTTCACCGGCTGAAATGGCAAGGTATCTGTTCCGGTCATTCCGCGGACATGGAGCCCGTGCGTAATGATGCCCCGGTTTCACTGGCTTCCTACCGCCATGACAGACCCCTCCCCGAACTCGCAGGCCGGTCCCGACCGCGACGCCCTGGCGCTGGAAGGTTTTCATCCGGCCGTGGCGGGATGGTTCCTGAAAAAGTATGGCACGCCCACCGAGCCACAACTTTTGGGCTGGCCGGCCATCCGCGAAGGCAGGCATACCCTCATCGCCGCGCCCACCGGCAGCGGCAAAACCCTGGCGGCATTTCTGGCCGCCATCGACGCCCTGGTGATCCGCGCCCAGCAGGGGTTGCTGGAAACCGCCACCCAGGTGGTCTACGTTTCCCCGCTGAAGGCCCTCAGCGCGGACATCGAGAAGAATCTGGCCGAGCCCCTCTCGGGCATCGAGGAGGAGTTGCGGGCACGGGGCTTGCCTTCCCCCGGCATCCGGGTGGGCCTGCGCACCGGGGACACCACCGCCTCCCAACGCGCGTCGATGATCCGGCGTCCGCCCCACATCCTGGTCACCACGCCGGAATCCCTGTACATCCTGCTCACCAGCCGCCGGGGCCGCGAAATGCTGCGCACCGTGCGCACCGTGATCGTGGACGAGATTCACGCCATGATGGGCAACAAGCGGGGGTCTCACCTGGCCCTGACCCTGGAGCGGCTGGAGGCGCTGACCCGGGGAGAAAACCTCTCCGGCCCGGAACTCCCGGCGCAACTGGCCATGGGCGGCCAGGAAGACCGGCCGCCCCTGGTGCGGATCGGCCTTTCGGCCACCCAGAAGCCCATCGGGGAGGTGGCGCGCTTCCTGGTGGGGGCTGGACCGGTGAGAGGGCCGCCGGGAACGGGGATGCCAGGGAAAGGGGGGCCGGCGCCGGACTGCACCATCGTCGACACGGGCCATGTGCGCCGCCGCGACCTGGCCATCGAAATGCCGGAATCCCCTCTGGAGGCGGTCATGTCCGGCGAGGTCTGGACAGAGGTCTACAACCGGCTGGCCACCCTGATCGAAGCCCACCGCACGACCCTGGTGTTCGTCAACACCCGCCGCCTGGCCGAACGGCTGGCCAAGCACCTCAGCGACCGGCTGGGGGAAGAGAACGTCACCGCCCATCACGGCAGCATGTCCAAGGAGCATCGCCTGGACGCCGAACAGCGCCTCAAATCGGGCCGGCTGCGGGCACTGGTGGCCACCGCCTCGCTGGAACTGGGGATCGACGTGGGGGCCATCGATCTGGTCTGCCAAATGGGGTCCACCAAATCCATCGCGGCGCTGCTGCAGCGGGTGGGGCGATCCGGGCATACCCGCGAGGGCCTCCCCAAGGGCCGGCTCTTCCCCCTCACCCGGGACGAACTGGTGGAATGCGCGGCGCTGCTGGACGCGGTGCGGCGCGAGGAACTGGACCGCCTGCGGATGCCGGAGAAACCGCTGGACATCCTGGCCCAGCAAATCGTGGCCGCCGCGGCCTGCGAGGATTGGGACGGCGCGGCCCTGTTCGAGCTGATGCGCCGCGCCTGGCCCTTTCGCGGGCTGGAACGCTCCGAGTTCGACGCGGTGGTGGAGATGCTGGCCCATGGATACAAGACCGGGCGGGGCCGTCACGGGGCCTACCTTTATTACGACGCGGTCAACGACCGCATCCGGGGCCGCAAGGGCGCCCGTCATGCCGCCATCGTCTCCGGGGGCGCCATTCCGGAGTTGGCGTCCTACGATGTGGTGTTGGAACCCGAAGGCCTCCGGGTCGGCTCCCTGGACGAGGATTTCGCCATCGAGAGCCTGCCCGGCGATATCTTTCAATTGGGGAACACCTCCTGGCGCATCCTGCGCGTTCAGACCGGCGTGGTGCGGGTGGAGGACGCCCACGGCCAGCCGCCGACCATTCCGTTTTGGGTGGGGGAGGCCCCGGGCCGCACCGATGAACTGTCCGCCGCGGTCTCGCGGCTGCGCGGAGACATCGCGGCCCTGTTGGAGCCCCGGCATGGCGCCGGGGCGGGAGTTCCCGAGCCGCCCCCGCTCAAACCGGACGCGCCGATGCCGGGGCCCGCGGAAACGGAGGGGGAGCCGCAACAGGCGGGCCAAGATGAAGCGGCCACCGAAGCGGGCACAGTAGCGGGCACGGAAATAAGCGCAGAAATAAGTACAGAAGCGGCCACCCCGCCGGCGACCCACTTCGTGCATCCCGGCCATCCGGCGGTGGCCTATCTGGTGGACGAGTTGGGACTGCCCGCCGAGGGCGCCCTGCAACTGGCCGAATACCTGGCCGCCGGCAAGGCCGCGCTGGGGGTGATGCCCACCCAACGCACCATCGTGATGGAGCGCTTCTTCGACGAGGCGGGGGGCATGCAACTGGTGATTCATTCCCCCTTCGGCAGCCGCCTCAACCGGGCCTGGGGCCTGGCCCTGCGCAAACGCTTTTGCCGTTCGTTCAACTTCGAGTTGCAGGCCGCCGCCATCGAGGACGCCATCGTGCTCTCCCTCGGGCCGGCCCACAGCTTCACCCTGGAGGATGCCTTCGGCTTCTTGCACAGCAATTCCGCGCGGCAGGTGCTGGTGCAGGCCCTGCTGGACGCCCCCATGTTCACCGCGCGCTGGCGCTGGAACGCCAACCGCTCGCTGGCCGTGCTGCGGCGTTACGGCGGCCGCAAGGTGCCCCCCCAGTTGCAACGGATGCGCTCGGACGATCTGTTGACGCTGGTCTTCCCCGATCAGCAGGCCTGCCTGGAAAATATCGCCGGCGACCGGGAGATTCCCGACCACCCCCTGGTCAAGCAGACCATCCGCGACTGCCTGGAGGAGGGAATGGACGCCGACGGCCTGGACCGGCTGTTGAAGGCCATCGAAAGCGGCGAGGTCAAGGTGGTGGGGCGGGATCTGCGCGGGCCTTCTCCACTGGCCCAGGAAATTCTCAATGCCCGGCCCTATGCCTTCCTGGACGACGCCCCGCTGGAAGAACGGCGCACCCGGGCCGTGCGCTCCCGCGGCTGGCTGGACCCCGAATCCGCCGCCGGGCTGGCCAGCCTGGACAGCGCGGCCATCGACGCCGTGCGCGGGGAGGCCTGGCCCGAGGTGGGCCACGCGGACGAGTTGCACGAAGCGCTGCTGCTGCTGGGAATGATGACCGAGGCCGAGGGGGAGACCGGAGTTTCGGTTTTCGGTGCTGTTTCCGGTGCTGTTTCCGGTGCCGTGACGGATGCGCCGCGTCTCTCTGGCTGGGCGCGCTTGTTGGAGCAACTCAGCGCCGATGGACGGGCCACGGTGCTGCGTCCCCGCCCGGAGTCGCCCGGGGGCGGGCCCTGCTTCTGGGTGGCCGCCGAATGGCTGCCCCGCCTGCGGGCGCTTTTTCCCGCGGCCACGTTGCACCCGGAAATCCACCCGCCGCCCTCCCTGGCCGGCCGGGTCTGGACGGCCGAAGAAGGGGCGGTGGAGTTGGTGCGCGCCCGGCTGGAGTCCAGCGGACCGGTGACGCCGGCCGCGCTGTGCGAGGCCCTCTGCCTGGAGGCGCGGGCCGTCGATTCCGCGCTGGCCGCCCTGGAGAACGAGGGCTTCGCC
>JACZSY010000268.1 GCA_022573975.1 SAR324 cluster bacterium
CGTTTATGCACAAGTGCCGATGGATAGGACTTAAGTGCCTGTTATATCAGGCTACGAATGGAGATGAGGGGGATCGAACCCCTGACCCCGACACTGCCAGCGTCGTGCTCTCCCAGCTGAGCTACATCCCCGGTACCGATTGATATTTTCACCGAAGCGGCCCCGGCTTGTCAACGCTTGGGACGGCATCGCAGCTGGTTCGCCTCCGTTTCGCCGTGAATTTCACCGCGGGCGGTGGGGACCCTGCCGGCCATTTCGGGCCGGCTGCCCCCGGCGCGCCCTGCCGCTCCAACGGAGCCCAGGCTTTTTGGGGCAGGTTTTTGACGCCCGGCGCAATGTGATAGAGCATGAAGAGAACCTGTCATTTTCGGCTTGAACCCGACCGATGGAGACCCATGCGATTTATTCCCAACAACGGCCCGGTGGTGCGCGAGATGCTGGACGAGATGGGGCTGCCGAGCCTGGAGGCCTTGTTCGACTCCATTCCGCCCGAGGCCCGGCTGGGCCGCCCGCTGGACATTCCGCCCGGCCTGTCGGAGGAAGCGCAGTTGCGGCTGTTCGAGGCCCTGGCCGGACGCAACGAGGGGCAGGCATACTCGGCCTTCCTGGGCGCGGGCAGCTACTCGCACTATATTCCGCTGA
Source organism: SAR324 cluster bacterium (assembly GCA_022573975.1). Classification (GTDB taxonomy): domain Bacteria; phylum SAR324; class SAR324; order SAR324; family JACQKK01; genus JACZSY01. Next base: position 643 of record JACZSY010000268.1, read on the forward strand.
CCATCGACAGCATCATCCAGCGCGGCGAGTTTCTCACCGCCTACACGCCCTATCAGCCCGAAATCAGCCAGGGCACCCTGCAGGCCATCTTCGAGTTCCAGACCTTCATCACCATTCTCACAGGGATGGAGGTGGCCAACGCCTCCATGTACGACGGGGCCAGCGCCACGGCCGAAGCGGTGTTGATGGCCGGGCGGCTGGCCCCGGGGCGTTGCCGGGTCTTGCTGAGCGCGGCGCTGCACCCCCATTACCGGCGGGTGGTGGACACCCACACGCGCTATCTCGAGCTGGAGACCGGCACCGTGCCCATGGACGAAAAATCCGGGCGCATGGACGGCGCGGCGCTGCAAGCCATGCTGGATGACGGGGTGTGTTGCGTGGTGGTGCAGCAGCCAAACGCCCATGGAGTGATCGAGGACATGGCCGCCATCGCCGAACTCGCCCGGGCCGCCGGGGCCTTGCTGGTGGTGAGCGTCACCGAGGCCCTCTCGCTGGCCTTGCTGGAGGCGCCGGGGCGGCTGGGGGCCGACATCGTGGTGGGCGAGGCCCAGAGCTTCGGCACGGCCTTGCAGTACGGCGGACCCTACCTGGGCTTCATGGCCACCCGCGAGGCCCACCGGCGCCAACTGCCGGGGCGCATCGCCGGGGCCACCCTGGACGCGGATGGACGGCGCGGGTTCGTGCTCACCCTGGCCACCCGCGAGCAGCATATCCGGCGCGAGAATGCCACCTCCAACATCTGCACCAACGAAAACCTGGTGATGCTGAGCGCCTTGGTCTACCTGACCCTGATGGGGCGCGAAGGCCTGCGGGCCGTGGCGCGGCGCAACCTTTCCCAACTGCGCTATTTCCTGGATCGGCTGGCGGGGCTGCCCGGTTATGCCCCGGCCTATTCCGCGCCCGGCTTCAACGAGGTGACCGTGCGCTGCCCCCGCCCGGCGGCGGAAATCGTGGCCCGCTGCGCCAAGCGGCGCATCGTGCCCGGCCTCGATCTGTCCCGCTGGGACGCGTCCCAAGGCGGCCTGCTGCTGGTGGCCGTCACCGAAACCAGCACCAAGGCCGAAATCGACGCCCTGATCGAAGCCTTGGGCGAAGCGGGGGAGGCGGGCCAATGAGCGATACGGGGACAGCAAAAAAAACCCAATCGAAAAGCGGGGATTCCAACAGCGAGGATTCCCACAGCGGGGACAGCGACAGCCCGCGCCCCCAAAACAGCCTTCACAACCCGGCCATGCTCAAACCCACGGGGTATTTTCAGGAGGAACCCCTCAGCTTCGAATATCCCGCCACGGGAAATTGCGGGGTGGCCCTGCGCGAAGCGGAGGTGCCCGAGGTGGAACCGGCCGGGGCGCTGCCGGGCGTGGCGCTGCGCAGCGACGGGCTGGAGGCCCTGCCCCAGCTTTCCGAGTTCGATGCCATCCGCCACTTCACCCGGCTTTCCAAGACCAACGTTTCCATCGACGCGGCCATGTATCCGCTGGGTTCGTGCACCATGAAGTACAATCCGCGCATCAACGAGGCCGTGGCGCGGTTGCCGGGGCTGGCCGGCGCGCACCCCCTGCTGCCCGACGAACTGGCCCAGGGCACGCTGGAAATCCTGCACCGGCTCACCGAGGCGCTCAAGGAGATCACCGGATTCGCCGCGGGCACCCTGCAACCGGCGGCGGGCGCCCAGGGCGAACTGACCGGCGTGCTGCTGATCCGCTCGGCGCTGGAGGCCAAGGGGGAACGGCGGCGCTTCATCCTGGTGCCCGACAGCGCCCACGGCACCAACCCGGCCAGCGCGCATCTGGCGGGCTTCGAGGTGCGCGAGCTGAAAAGCCTCCCCGACGGCACCCTGGACATCGCCGACCTGGATCGCCGGATGGACGCCGGCGTGGCCGGGCTGATGCTCACCAACCCCAACACGCTGGGCATCTTCGAACGCGACATCACCAAAATCGCCGCCATCGTTCACGGCCGGGGCGGGTATATCTATTGCGACGGCGCCAACATGAACGCCCAGGTGGGGGTCAGCCGCCCCGCCGACTGGGGCATGGACGTGATGCACCTCAACCTGCACAAGACCTTCTCCACGCCCCACGGCGGCGGCGGACCCGGCGCGGGGCCGTGCATGTGTACCGCGGAACTGGCGCCCTACCTGCCCGTGCCGCGGGTGGTGGCGGAAAACGGGCGCTACCGGCTGGACTGGGACGCTCCGGAGAGCATCGGCAAGGTCTCCACCTTTCACGGCAACTCCGGAGTGCTGGTGCGGGCGCTGTCCTACATCCTGGCCCTGGGCGGCGAAGGCCTGCGGGAAATGAGCGACGTGGCCGTGCTCAACGCCAACTACCTGCGGCACAGGCTGAAGGATTTGCTGCACGTCGCCACCGACGCCCCAACCCTGCACGAGGTGGTCTTCTCGGACCAGGGGCTGTCCGAACATGGCGGCATCACCACCCTGGACGTGGCCAAGCGGCTGATGGATTACGGGTTTCACCCCCCCACGGTGTACTTTCCCCTCACCGTGCACGGCGCCATGATGGTGGAACCCACCGAATCGGAGCCGAGGGCGGAGTTGGACCGGTTCGTGGCGGCCATCGAGGCCATCCTGGCCGAGGGGGACAACGACCCCGAGCTGGTCAAGACCGCCCCGCATCTGGCGCCCCGCCGCCGCCTGGACGAAACCCGGGCCGCCCGCCGCCCGATACTGCGCTGGACGCCGGGGATGCCGCTGGAGGAGAGTTAGTCGTCCCTGAAAAACAGCATAAGTGGTTGATTTGGGGGGTCCTTTTTTGGAATATAGATGGCATAAAATCACCAGGATCATGGAAGATCAACCCAAAAGCTGGTGATTTATGACCCCGAAAAAGCCCAAGACCGAACTGGAACTGTTCCAATCGCATCTGGATCAAATTTTGGATCGGGAACATTCCCTTTACAAGCTTTCCCACCAGATCGAATGGAAGGTGTTCGAGGACGAGTTTGGCGTGCTCTACAGCCCCGGCCAAGGCCGGCCTGGACTGCCGATCCGTCTGATGGTGGGCTTGCATTATCTCAAGCACGCCTTCGACGAGAGCGACGAGTCGGTGGTGGAGCGGTTTGTTGAGAATCCCTACTGGCAATACTTTTGCGGCTTCGAGTACTTCCAGCACCAGTTGCCGCTCGATGACACTTCCTTGGTGAAATTCCGCAACCGCATTGGTGCGAAGGGCAGGGAAAAATTGTTCGCCGAGACCATCGAGGTGGCCAAACGGCAAAAGCCGATCCAGCGAGGCCACCTGGACAAGGTGAACGCGGACACCACGGTGCAGGAAAAAGCCATCGCCTTTCCCACCGATGCCCGGCTCTATCACAAGATGCGCGTTCGGCTGGTGCGAGAGGCGGATCAGCGCGGAATCAAGCTGCGCCAATCCTTTTCCCGCCTGGGCAAAAAGGCGCTGGCCCACCAGGGACGCTATGCTCACGCCCGTCAGATGAAGCGGGCCGCGAGGGAAACCAAGAACCTGAAAACCTACTTGGGCCAGGTGATGCGCGATCTTGAGCGCAAGGCCCCAAAACCGGATGCGGAGCTGGCGCGGCTGCTGGCGCTGGCGGAGCGGATTCACACCCAGCAAAGACACGACAAGCAGAAAGTCTACAGCGTGCATGAACCGGAAGTGAAATGCATCGCCAAGGGAAAGGTTCACAAAAAGTACGAGTTTGGCAACAAGGTGGGCGTGGTCACCACCTCCAAGGACAATTGGATCGTGGGCGTGGAGGCCTATCACGGCAATCCCTACGACGGGCACACCTTGAAAGGGGCGATTGAACAGGTGAAGCGCCTGACCGGGTGGACGCCCAAGGAGGCATTTTGCGACATGGGTTATCGCGGCCATGATGTCGGGGAAACCACCAAGGTGCACCTGGTCGGAGCCCGCAAGAAAAAACTGAGCCGGAGCCTGCCAAAATGGTTCAAGCGCCGGGCGGCCATCGAACCGGTCATCGGCCATCTGAAATCGGACCGCCGTATGAACCGCAACCACTACAAGGGAGTAGCAGGCGATTCGATCAACGCCACCCTGAGCGCGACGGGATTCAACCTGGGAAAGCTGCTCGCTTTCTTTTTACCCCTGATCCTGGGGAGGGTTTTTGCCTTTCGATTTGCCGGTTTGCGCACCATCGGAACATATTCAACCTTTGCCTCGGCCTGAATAAGACTTTTTCAGGGACGACGAGTTAACCGCGGTAGAGGAGGAATAAGGGCGGGAGAAGGTTATTGAGTCAGGATTGCCAAACCTAGTGAGGCAGCGCCGGGTTTTCCAGGATTTCCACCGAGGCCTTTTCCACTCCGGCCTCGGAGGCCAGCGCCTTGGCCGTGGCGAAGGGATCCTTCCCGGCGCCGGCGGTGAAGACGACATAACCCAGCCGCTTGTAGACCAGTTTCACTTTCAGACCGTGCTTGCGAGCCAATGCCCCGGCCTGCCCCGTATCGGCCAGCTTGACCTGGACCAGCTCGCGGTCCTCGACGCGAACCGCACCGATCGTCATGTGGCAGTAGATCCGCCACGCGAAGCTGATCGAGGGGTCCTCGGCAACCCGGGCCGTGATGTCCTTATTCACCTGCAGGCCGATGGCCGCGCGGGTGAAGGCCAGACAGTCCAGCTGGTCCGCCGAAGGGACGTTGAGCCGGTTGCTCATGATCCACATGAAGCCCATCCAGTTCGGTACCATCCCATTCCCGGCGAGAGCCTTGATGTTCTGGTAATCGATGGACGTCACTTCCGTGAGCTGCAGCATCCGCCGAACCTGCTTCGGTCCGACCACGAAGACCTTATCGACTTCGGGGTCGATATCGTTCTCCATGAACTTCTCGTTGACCTCGGTAACGATGTCGAACGAGATTTCACCGGTATAATCGCCGATGATCTGGGCCGCCGTAATGGCCGTGGTGGAACCGTCGCCGTTCAAGGCGGCGGCGGTTGCGGCGCCGATGATTTCGTCATCGATGGCACGCCGCATTGCCATACCCTGCGAACGGGCGAGGTTGGAGTTAGGGTCGACCAGCATCTGGAGGGGGTCTTCCTGC
>JACZSY010000046.1 GCA_022573975.1 SAR324 cluster bacterium
GCCTACGAAATTCAAACCATTCTGCCTTTTTGTCCTTGTCACCCACCCTGGGGTCTTCCCCATAGACTATTTGACAGGCATCCTTCAGAGCCCAATGATCGCGTGATACCCAGTGTTTCAAATCTCGCAACCATGGGTTGGTAGGTAATCTACTGGTCATGATTTCCAGTTCTTACGATGATGATATAGGGTTGGATTGGCAGATGGGACACTCATGGGACACTAGACCACAATCCGTGGTAAGAATCAGCCGCAAGTGACCACAATTGGATGTCCGAAAACCACTGAACCGATTGCGGTGGGTTACTGTAGGGTATTGTGATGATTGGGATAAGCGGGATTTCTAATCCGACGGTCGGCGGTTCAAGTCCGCCCGGACGCGCTTGTTGTAAAAGGGTTTATGTCATACGGCATAGACCCTTTTTGCTTTTTTGGGACACTGATGGCAACGAGGTTGGCAAGAGCCATGGCAAATTGTGACCGGTTGGGGGGGGGGGGCGATGGCAGCCCCACTCCGCATCCGATTCATTTGGTCAGAATGTAGACCTTCCCCAATTCCGGGTCGATCATTTTCACTGGCAGCCCGGACGCCTTCAGGGCCGCCGCCAGATCGGCCGGTTTGGTGCCACTATTGAACCTCCGCAAAATGCCCTTGGCCCGCTTGGGCGGAATGCCGGGGCGAACCTTCAGGCCGGTATTGTGGTGGTGGGGAATGATTGTTTTCAAATTCGGATTGTCCGTCCGCAACAGCTTCACCATCTCGACCACGTCCCGGGGGTCCGACTTGGTGCCGAGCGGCAGGATGGCGACATGGGGTTTATAGAGCCGCCCCCAGAGCATCATGTCCATGGTGAGCGCCGTGCTGCCGGCGAAATAGACCGTGAGCCCGTTCTCGAAAGTGATGAAGAATCCCATCGCCGATGCATCGCTCAGCCCTTCCCGTGTGGTTGAACCATGGACAGCGGTGACCGCGCGGACGGTTATTCCGCCAACACGGACTCGCGAGCCGGGTCCGACGCGGATGATCTGCCGGGCAGGGATTTTGCGCGGCTCGAAATAGCCGCGTGACAAGGTGAAGGTGGTGAAGATCTTGGCCTTGGTCTTGAACGCGATCCTGGCGGTCTGGCCGATCTCGTCCCCATGACCATCGGCGACCAGAATATAATCGACCTTCTTGAAGTCCTTCACGGTCACAGGGCTGAAAGGATTGACCACGAATGGGTTGGTCAGGAAGACCTTGCCCGATGGTGAGGTCAATCGGAAGATCGACCAGGAAAACCACTCGAGCGTGGGGTGCCTGGATTGCGCAAACGAAGACAAAGACCAAACCGTGAGGAACAAACAGGTCCCTGCGATAAATATAACTCGCTTGAACCATAATTTTGGCATGTGGTTCCCTCCCGTTGATGGAAAAATCCGAAAATCCGGAGCTTTCAATCGTGATTTCCCGGTTGGCTCCTCCCAAGCATCCGGAACGCTACCACATTCGCCCATCGAGTCAAGCCAGTCGTTGTCATGGCGCCGGCCGCCATGACGGTGCTGAATTGCCGGTACACAGGATTTTGCAACACCCCATGTCACACGAACCCGTGCAAGGGTGAGGCAGTGCATGGACCAGGGGTGGCCTGGGCGGTGAGCATACGGGGTCAACGCTCATTTCCCTTATCCTATGGGACATTTGTGGGACACTTGACCACAATTCATGGCAAAAACCAGCGATTGGGGGCGACAATCGATCCGGCGCAAACCCGCCGATTCATTGCAGTGAAGCGTTGTAGCCCGTTTTAATGAACGACCTCGCCGCAAGCGGCGAGGTTTCAACACCCCAGCTTCTTTTTCGCCGCAAGCGGCGGGGAACGGACCCACACAAAAAGATTCAATTTTTCCGCGTTCGGAATTGGACGGGTTCCCACCTTGCAAATCGGAAAAAAAAGCGCAGGTTTTTTTGGCCGGGACAGGGGACTGGAATGGAGATTTTGAACCTTCAGGAATCAGGGAATCATCAGCCCTCCCCTTTGCCCCCTCACCCCTTCTTCTTCTCCGGCTTGGGGGGCGGCTCCACACCAAGAAAATCGTACCCTCCTCCCCGGGAGCCGGGTTTTAGTGCTGGCGCGCCGCGGTAGCCGGCGGTGAACACCTTGCGGGCCAGGGGGGGAATGGCGTAGCGCTCGCCGCAGGTTTCGAAGAGGTATTGCTGGGCGTGGTAGAACGAGTCGAAGCTGGCGGTGCCGTCCAGCAGTTCGAAGATGCCCATGGGCCAGCCCAGCCCGGTGCGCGCCATCTCGTCCTCCGATAATCCACACTCCCCCAATTTTCCATCATACCATTGTAAACACGACGCTTTTTCCCTCTCCGCTTCACGCCGATCCCCTCACCCCCCCATCACCCAACAATCACCCCAGCCAACCCCTCCAGGAATGTGCCGACCTCCGCCACATCCCGCAGTCCATAGCGGGCCTTGGTTTCCCCCGGCGACTCGGCGACGAGGATGCCGATTCCCGTTTCCCGCACCACGGCGAAGGCATCCTCGTCGGTGAGGTCGTCCCCCAGGTAAAATGGGAGCACGTCCGCGCCGTCCAGTTCCAGGGCCGTCAGCAGCCAGTTTACCGCCTTGCCCTTGTCCCAATCCACTCCGGGAAGAAACTCGTGCACCATTTTCCCGCCTTTTTTCCGCAGCTCCCCGTAGCGGCCGGCCACCTCCGCCACGGCGGCATCCAGGCGGGGCCGGTCCGCCTCGGAAACGAGCCGGTAATGCACCGCGAAGGCGTACTTTTTCGCTTCCACCAGCGCGCCCTCGATTCCGTCGAGCCGTGCGCGGATTTCCGCCTCCGCCTGGCGCAACCGGGGTACGAACGCCTCTCCCTGGCCCGGGTTCATCTCCCGGCCTCCCGGCCCCCGGATGTCGAAGCCATGGCTGCCCGCATAAGAGATGGAATCGATCCCGACGAGGCGTTCCACGTCTTCGCGTCCGCGCCCGCTCACCACGGCCACCGGGCAGAGTTTTCCCAGCCTGCTCACGATGCCCCGCATCGCCGGGGACAGGCGGGCCAGCTGGGGCCGCGCGGCGATGGGCGCCAGCGTTCCGTCGTAGTCGAGAAACAACGCCGGACGCTTGCCGGCGAGTCTCTCCGCGATGGCCGGGAGCGATGCGATGGCCGAAGGAATCATTTTCATATACCGCTGGAACTGAAAATTTTATTTTGCGGGGGGCGCCAAACCTTCAAGGCGCCTCTCCCTCCCGGTAGGTCTCGAAGATGCGCTCGGCGGTGCTGGCCGGGAGCCCGGGCACGGCCTTGAGCGCGTCCACGCCGGCTTCGCGCACCCGTTTCAGGCTGCCGAAATGGCGCAGCAGTTTGCGGGCCTGCCGGGGGCCCACTCCGGGCACGCCTTCCAGGGTGCTGGTGAGGTTCCCGCGGCGGCGCAGGCTGCGGTGAAATTCCACGGCGAAACGGTGGGACTCGTCCCGGATGCGTTGCAGGAAGTGCAGGGTGCCCGAGTTGGATTTGAGGCGCAGCTCGTTTTTCATCTGGGGCTTGACCACGTACTCGTAGTCCACTCCCCCTGGCCCTCTATGGCGTCCGCCGGATCGCCGGAACTCCGAGCGGCCCTTGGCCAGACCGATCAGGTCCACCTGGGTGGCCGAAAACCCCAGCAGGTCCATGGCCATTTGGGCGGTGTTGACCTGGCCCTTGCCCCCGTCGATGAGGATCAGGTCGGGCAGGGGCTGCCCGCCGTTGACGGCGCGGCGGTAGCGGCGGGTGATCACCTCGAACATGGCCTGGAAGTCGTCCGGTCCGCTCACCGTGCGAATCTTGAACTTGCGGTATCCGGCTTTCAGCGGACGGTTGTCCTCCCACACCACCATCGAAGCCACCGTATCGCTGCCTTGCAGGTTGGAGATGTCGAAAGCCTCCACCCTGCGCGGCGTACGGCGCAGATGCAGGGTGCGCCCAACCTCTTCCAGCAGGGCGTCGTCATCCACGTGGCGGGTCATCCGCTCGCGCAGCAGTTGGCGGGCGTTGTCCGCGGCCAGTTGCACCAGCTTGCGCTTGTCTCCCCGGCGCACCGCCCGGATGTGAACCCGCGCGCCTTTTTCGCGGCTGAGGAAATCCTCCAGCACGGCCATGTCCTCCACCGGGAAGGGGATCAGAATCTCCCGGGGCAGCAGGGCGGCCGGGCGGGTGTAAAGCCGGTTCAGCCAGCCTCCCAGGATTTCCGCGTCCTCCAGCCCCTCGGTGTGATCGAAGAACATGAAATCGCTGCCGATCAGCCGCCCGTTGCGGATGAACAGCATTTCCACGCCTGCGAAATGGGATTCGCGGTGAATGGCCAGCACGTCCTGGTCGGCCTTGGAGCCGGGCGCCAGCACCAGTTGCTTTTCCATGGTGCGCCGTACCGCGCCGATGGCGTCGCGCAGCCGGGCGGCGTCCTCGTAGCGCTGCTCCCTGGAGCATTCGGCCATCTCGCGCTCCATCCGGGCCATCAGCTCCTTGTGCCGCCCCTGGAAGAACATGCGCACCTGCTCGACGATGCGCCCGTAATCCTCTCGGGGCACGGTGCCGCGGCAGGGCGCCAGGCATTTGCCGAGCTGAAAATTGATGCAGGGACGGTAGCTGCGCGAGCCGTCCAGCTTCATCTTGCTGGTGCGCAGCTTGAAGTGGCGGCGGATGGTGTAGAGGGTTTCGCGGGCATCCTTGACCGAGGCGTAAGGACCGAAGTATTCGGCGTCCTTGTCGAACTTCTCCCGGGTCAGGTAAAGCCGGGGATAGGCCTCGTTCACGGTCAGCTTGAAGAACGGATAGGACTTGTCGTCCTTGTAGTTGATGTTGTAGCGGGGCTGGTGCTTCTTGATCAGGTTGGCTTCGAGGATCAGCGCCTCGGACTCGCTCCGGGTATGGAACACCTCCACGTCCGCCACCTGGTTCACCATGGCCGCGATGCGGGGGGTGTGGGCCGCCGAGGATTGGAAATACGAACGCACGCGGCTGCGCAGGCTCTTGGCCTTGCCGATGTACAACACCCTGGCGGCCTGGTCCTTGTGCAGGTACACGCCCGGGGCGTCGGGCAAGGCCTCCAGCAGCCGATCCAGCTTGCTTTTCATCTTGGATTTTTTGTGCGGGCCGATTTCCCGTCCCTCGCGGCGAAAAAGAATCCGGATTTACGTGGCCTCGCCCCCTGCGGCGGGGTCATTGATCGCTTGCCCTTTCAACGCCACCGCGTGGCGTCAATCCGGTGGGGCCGGTGATGGGGGGCCGCCCCGGAAATTCCTTCCCAGCTTATGCCATCGCGCCAACACGGGCAAACCGGCGGGGATCAGTCGATCTGCAAACGGTAATCGGGATGGGCGCCAGGCGGGCTTCGCAATTGGCAAAAGACCTTTGAGCGTATTTAATGGAACCTCGACCGGAATCCCTTGCGGGGTGTTCAAAAACTGGGCTGTTCAAAAATATTGTCTCCCGGCGGGCCATCAGGCCCGGAACCGGCGAGGCCCGGCGAAAAAATCGCCACCACCGCCACGGATTATGAAGACTCTCACCGTCAATCTCCCCGGGGCCGCCTACCCGATTCACATCGGCCATGACATCCTGGAGCAACATCTGCCACGCCTGCTGGAGGCTGTTTCCCCCGAGCGCGTGGTGGCCATCACCAATGATACGCTCCACCGCCTCTATCCCGGCCGCATCGCCAGGGCGTTGGAGGGGCATCCCTGGCCGGTGGAACTCCTCACCGTGCCGGACGGAGAGCAGTTCAAGACCCTGGACACCCTTTCCACGCTCTACGACCGGATGATGGCGCTGGCCGCCACCCGCAAGACGGCGGTGGTGGCCTTCGGCGGGGGCGTGATCGGCGACATGGCCGGTTTGCTGGCCGCGACTTTCATGCGCGGCATTCCGCTGATTCAGGTGCCCACCACCCTGTTGGCCCAGGTGGACAGTTCGGTGGGGGGAAAAACCGCCGTCAACCATCCCCGGGGCAAGAACATCATCGGGGCCTTCAAGCAGCCCGAAGGCGTGGTGATCGACCTGGCCTTCCTGGAAACGCTCCCCGGGCGGGAGCTCAGGGCGGGGCTTTTCGAGCTGATCAAGCACGGAATCATCCGCGATGCGGAACTGTTCGATTTCCTGGAATCCAACCAGGCGCAATTTGGCGGGCGGAATTGGGAATTTTGGGAGGAAGCGGTCTTCCGCTCCTGCCGGGTCAAGGCGGGCGTGGTGGAAAAGGACGAGAAGGAGGCCGGGTTGCGCGCGATTCTCAATTTCGGGCACACGCTGGCCCATCTGATCGAAACCCATACCGGTTACGATCAATACCTGCACGGCGAGGCGGTGGGCGTGGGCATGCTCTTCGCCACCTTCGTTTCCCGCCGCATGGATCATCTCGGCGATGACGCCGCCGGGCGCATCCGGAGCGTGCTGGAGCCCCTGATCCATCCGGTGGCGATGCCCAGGCTGGATGTTTCCGCTTTCGAGGGGTTGTTGATGCACGACAAAAAGGCCAGCGCGGGCACCCTGCGCTTCATCCTGCTGAAGGCCCTGGGCGAGGCCTTCATCCGGGAAAAAACCGAACCGGCGGAACTGTGGCCCCTGTTCGGCGATTTTCTGGCCCAATCGCCGAACCTGTTGCAAATGAAGGGCGGGAGTTTCAAATCTTCCGGTTAGCCGGCCAGGGAAAAATTGGCGGGAGGGGCCGGTGCTTGATATATGGTAAGATTTGACGTATTCATGGCATCCAGAAGTAAATAAAAATTGTCTCTTTATTAATATTAGTTAGTTTATGGTATTTTTTATGAATGCGGACACCCTCGCCCAGGAAAATATTGCAGAATTGCGTTTTTTCCAACGCCTGGTGGAATGGAATTTCACTCCCAGGGCGGTGGAGGTTTTCGATGTCATGCTGAACCGCCCCATTTCCCTGGTGAAGCACGAATTCTCCCGCCAGGTGTATGTGCGTCTGATCGATCATTTGTTGGCAATGCTGAAAATGCCAGGCGCCGACAGTGCGAAGGAATGGGAATGGCGGGAACTGTACCAGCTCGATCTTGAAATCGATCCGCATTATTTTTCGGAAGGCAACCTGCATCGCATGCTCAACCGGTGGCCGATTTTGGAATTTCAGCAAAAACAGGTGCTGGTTTCGGTGCTTTCGGGCTATTTTCATTTGCGCCGCGGCGATTTCCCCGCTGGTTACCCCTCCCCTGTGCTGAGCAACCAGGAATGCGAGCAATGGACACGGATTTTCCCGCCGCACTGGTGTTGGCAGTCGATTGATGTGCTCCGGCGTGGCGGCATCCTCGCCATGGCCAGCCGCCGGGGGTATACCGCCTACGCCAGGTTTACCCAAGGGCGATTCCACCCCTCCTTCACCCCCAATTCCCTGCGCCAATGGCAGGCCACCTGTTGGCAGGCCGCGGCGCTTTTCGAGGATGAATCCGGCGACCGGATCGCCGCGCACCGCGTCAATCATCTGGCGGCATCGTTCGCGGGCCGGTTCAACATGCTGGGCCTCGAGGGGGTGTGTGGCGATATCCCCCAATGCGAAATTTGCCCGCTCAAAGACGAGTGCCGCTGGTATAACGACCCGGCCAACGAGCACACCGGGCCCAGTGAAATCAAGGCCTTGGTGCGGAAGGGCCAGGTGGAATCCATGCCCACCGAACAATTGTTTCAGGGATTGTTCCACATGACCCCGGAGGACAGCGAGGTTTTGCGGGAGCGGCTGGCGGGCACGCCGCTTCGGGATCTGGCCGCCAAATCGGGCAATGAACTGCGCTCCATGTTCAGCGGAAATTTGATTCTCCCCGAAAACCTGCAAATCCTCTTCGAGTTGTGCAAGCGCTTCAACGAGGAACGGATGTCAGTGGGAAAGACCTTTAAAACCGCCTGGGACGTATTCAGTCACTTCCGCATGCGCCTGCGGGACCTGAAGCAGGAACAGTTCATCGCCGTCCTGCTCAACCACCGCAAACAGTACCTCACCGATATGGTGATTACCAAGGGCACGCTCGATTCAAGTCCGGTGCATCCCCGCGATGTGTTCAATGCCGCCATCCGCGAAAGCGCCGCCAGTATCATCATTGTCCACAACCACCCTTCCGGCGATCCGAAACCCTCCGATGCCGATATCGAGATCACCCGCACCCTGCGTCAGGTGGGGGAGTTGGTGGGGATCCCCGTTCTCGATCATATCGTCATCGCCGACGACCGTTACACCAGTCTTTTGGAGGAGGGGTTGATCAAACCTTGAAGCCAGGGGAGAATAGGCGGACCATCGGGTTTGCTTTTCAGCCGGTATCCCCCTGCAACGTCCCATCCAAGGCTGCTTCATCGATCACGGAAATGGAAACCATGAGTTCCGGAAAAACCGCACGGAAAAAAGGCGCCCTTCGCGCCAAATACAAGCGCCGCCGCCTACGGGCCACGGGGATGATGAAACACATCGTCCGCCGCAAGCAAAAAATCCGCCTGAAAAAAAGGGGCTAATCGACCTTGTCCGGCGGGGTTCTGTCCGCTGGGGATTTCGCCGGGAACTTCGCCGGGAACTTCGCCGTGGAGCGCCGGGGCGCCTGACCGGCGGCGCGAGTTCGAGGCTGTTGATCCCGGGCATCGCGATTCGGGGCCTCGGGTGGAGAATCGCCTTCGGGCGGCATTTTCCCGGCCGGGGCCATCGCGGGTTTCCCGCTGGAATCGGCGGCAACCCTCCCATCGGCAACCCTCCCATCGGCATCCGTCCCGGTGTTCGTCCCGGGAGCCATCCCCCTCCCGGTTTCCATTTCCGTGTCCGCATCCTCCATGGCCGCGGTTCCCAGTTTCCCGTCTCCCTTGATGGCCGAAATTTCAACCGGCTCCTTTTCGGAGATTGATATCGGTTCCGGGGTGGGGCCGGGTTCGGTCTTCACCGCCGGTTTTCGATCCGATTCCGCACCAGGTTTCTTTTCGGCATCGGCGGTGGTTTCCCTGGTGATTCCCGCAGTGGTCTCCACAGGGGCTTCCATGGTGGTTTCCACGGTGGTTTCCACGGTGGTTTCCCCGGTGGCCAGGTTTGCCGGTTCCACCCCCTGTGTTGTCTCCAGCGGGCTTGTCTCCAGTGCAGCCTCCAGCACGGCCACAGGCTCGGGCGGCTGTTCTCCACCCGGGTCCGCACCGGATGTCCCGTCCAATTCCCCCCCCGGTCCTCGAAGGTTTTCCGGCCCGGCTTCCCGCGCCCTTTCGCGCTCCTGAATCAAACCCCTGCGCGTTCTCCAGACCAGCAACAGGGCGCCCAGAAAAAGGATCAGGGAAATCGTGGTTTCCGTGGACATGGGAACGAATTGGCCCCGGTTGGAAACGGACGCGGCCTGGAAGCGGACGCGGTGGAAAACGGACGCGGCCTGGATTGAACCACGTAACTCCACCGGATGTCAGCCGGCGACGCACTGTTGGAAAATCATGTGCTGGAAAATCACGGTGCTGGAAAACACCGCCGCCAGGTCGCGGGGATGAAACACACCGCTCACCGTCCCTTACGCTTCATTGGAGATTTCTCCGGCCACACCCCAAGCGGGCGATCGGGATGGAACCCGAGGCGCCGGTTTATGCGGGGGGCTCGCCCGGTTCGGCGTCCTGGCCTTCCCCCCCGGCGGGAGGCGGCGCCTGGCCTTCGGCCTCCGCGGGGGGTTCCTCGACCTTCGGCCGGTGCACCTGGTTCACGATGGCGATGAAGGCCTGGGCCAATTCCTGTTCTTTCATCGGAATCTGACGCGAGGAATGTTTCGTCGCCAGGCTGTTCGGATTGACCCAGCAATCGAATTTGACCTTGTTCAAATCGATGCCACGGCGCTTCAGAAATTTCGCCATGGTGAGATGGAGCGATTTGGCGGTGAACAGGCTTTTGGGGGACTGATGCAAATTGGGGGCGTTGGCATGCAAATCCTGGTGATCCACCTCGTCGCAATACCAGGTTTGCAGGTTGTCCCGGTACAAAAAGGAAAGCTTGCCGAACTTGGACAGGTTGAGAAACACCAGCAGCTCGGTCACCTCTCGTTTCTGCGTGATGCAGTCCATGTAGTGGTAGGGCCGGTATTGGAAAAATTCCAGAATCATGATCAAAATTCTTAGCACGTTGTCGGGGCGGACAAAGGCCATGGTGTTGTCGATGCGGTCCCCCAGGTCCATTTTTTTCGCGTCGAATTCGATCACCGTGGCCGTTTCCTTCAAGGTGCCTTGATTCATGATGCCGAAATAGCCGTTTTGCACGCAGTCGGCCAAGCCGCTCAGGAAAGTGGACTTCTCCCTCAGCATCACCTCGTCGGGGAGGTGGTCCAAATGACCGAAGGTGTCGAATCGCTTGCCCACCTTGGATTCCTTCTGGTTCGATTTGAAGAACCAGCCCTCCTTGGGTTCAAAGCCGATCTGGATGCGGCCCCGGGGCACGGTGAGGTGTTTGAGAATGGTTTTTTCGATGACGTTCTTGGCCGGCTCGAAGTTCTGCTGGTAGTAGTGATACCAGATTTCGAATTCCTTCTGGTTGGTCTCGCCGGGAATATTCATCCGGGATATTTTTTCGTTCACCCGCGCCAGGGATTTCTTGAACAAATCCCGCAGTTCCTGCTCGAAGAGATAGACCGAGCGCACCTCGCCGATGAACAGATGCTCCAGGAATTTCCGGCGGATGGAAATCGGCGGAAAGGCGCGCTTGAGGAATTCGATCAACACCTTTTCGCGGAACGATTCGAAGGGGCGGGTGTCGCCGGGCTTGGTGAACACGTCGGAAATCCGCACGTGCAGGGCGAACGACGTGTCGATGATCTTGGAGATCCTGGCGCGTTCTTCCGGCTCGACCCCCTCCACGCCGTTTTCCTCGTGATAGGCGATCTTCAACGCCTTGTAGCGCAGCCACCAGGGGTCCTGCTTCAGCAACAGCCAGGTGGATTCCAGATCGATCAAGGCCCAGGGGGGAATTCCCGTGAGATCCTGCACCATCTTCTCCAGCTCCTCGCTCTCGTCTTCCGGCCGGGGAGAAGCGAACTGGTCCATGAATTCCGGATCCTTGATGGTCTGGATGATGGACTTGAGGAACCGTTGATCCAACAGCATCTCGATGCGGAACAGGTTCAAGATGGCCTTGGGGAGGTTGCCCGAAGAGGCTTTGAACGCCTCCCAATACACCGCTCCGGAATGCTTGGCCACGTATTCCAGCGACAGGTCCGGCGTCGCGCCCAGGTTGACCAGGCGGCTGCCGGCCTCCTTGTAGATATCCAGCAGCCCGAAGCGGATGTAATCGATGGTGCGGTCGTAGAGTTTCGCCTCGTCATTGACCGGCTGGGGGAACACGAAATGGGTCGGCACCATCGGCGTGATCTGGATGCCCGGCATCAGGGTTTCATAATTGAGAATCAACTCGTAGGCCGAGCCGGAGGCTTCCTTGGACACCAGGGTGGAGCCATGATGGCCCTGCCGGTAATCGTCGTTGGAGCAGCTGAACAGGTAAATTTCCGCCAGGGGATATTTCAAGGCGACGTAATCCTGAATCCGCCCAAGGCGTTCCTGCAGCAAGGCCTCCTGCTTTTTGATGGTCTCCCCCCCCGCGATTTTCGCCGAACGCTTCATCAATTGAATGATTTCGTGGAGAATTTTTCCGCGCAACCCCGAATCCCGATTCAACTCGGAGGCGTAGTCCCCCTGTTTCAGGATCAGGAAGCGGAACAGGTTGGGATAAATCTTCTTTACCTGTTCCAGCGCGCGCTTTTGCAGGCCGTCCTTGATTTTCGGGTCTTTCAGCGCGCTGGCCGGAATTTTCTGCTGCGCGCGCGCGCGGTTCATCATAAACCGGGTTTCGGCCGACAGCGTGTCCCGGAAAACCTGATCGTTCCATTGGGAAGTGTCGAAATAAAAAGGTTCCAACTCGTATTGAACCTGCAAATCCAGGTCGGAGGTGCGCGATTTATGGCCAATGGTGCCGATGGAGCCGAGGGAGTGGATGCTCTTGATGGGACAATAGCCAAAGTCCGATCCGGGGGGAACTTCCATCTGGAAGGTTTCCCGGATATGCGTCTCGAATTCTTCCTTGAACACCGGGGACAGGTTTGCGATGCCCTCCACGCCGTAAGGCGCGCCCTCCACGTACAAGTCGGCGGAAGTTTCCCGGGGAACGAGGCGCACCACGCCTCCTCTGTGCTCCACGTCGTTGGCGGTGAAGGAAAACTCCGCGAACTTCGGATCGTTGACATGGATCAGGAAAAGTACTTCAAACAGCGCTTTTTTCATATCCTCGTCGAAGGAGGAGAAGGCGAGCCGAAGTCTGGACTCGTTGAAGTGTTCAAAAAATTCCAGCCCTTTTTTAAACCCTTCAGTGAGCATTTCGGCGCGGTCCGCGGGCAGGGTGATACCCTGCGCCAACAGGCCCGCCAAGCCTTTGCCACCCGTCTGGCCTGCCTCCCCGGCCGCGGGCCGCGCAGGGTCCTGTTGCGCGGAATTTTTCTTTAGAAATTTGGATAACGCCATCTGTTCTTTCCCGGCCGGCGGCCAAGATGGAGGCCACCCCGATGAAAGGGCGGCTCTCGTTATTTCATGCTGAATCAAGCGCCTCGCGGCACCGCGGAATCCGGGGTTTCCTGCTTCAAAGGCAGTTTGATGGATACAACGGTACCCCCTTCCGGCACGCTTTCCAAGTTCATTTCACCCGCATGGGCCTTGACGATCATGTAACTGAGAGGAAGGCCCAGCCCGAGGCCATGGGTGCCAATGTTGACCTGATCGCCCCGTCCGAATTTTTCCAAAACCTCTCCAATTTCCCCTTTGCCGATTCCTTTACCGGTGTCCTGTATCCGAATCACCGATTTCCCCTCATTTTGCCGCACTTCGACCTGGATTTTTCCGTGCTCGGTATATCGCACCGCGTTGTCGAGTACCTGTTCGACGGCCTCGCCCAGGTTTTCCTCATCGAAAACCACCGGCGCCATGCCCTCCTGGCAGGTGAAGTCGATCTTCAGATTTTTCTCTTCGGCCTTGGGCCGCATTTTGACCACCAGGTTCCTCACCACTTCCTCCAGCCGGTTTTCGGCGAAATTGAAAAACATTTGCCCACTTTCCAATTTGGCGATGGCCATCACTTTATTCACCATCTCGGCCAGTTTGCCCGCTTCATCGTGGATGATTTGAAGAAAGCCCGGCCGATCTTCCGGTTCGACCATGTCCTCCATGGTCAACATCTCCGAATAGGCCAGGATATTGGAGATGGGGGTGCGCAATTCATGGGAAACCATATTGAGAAAATTGCTCTTGACCCGGTCCATGACCTGGATTTGGCGGTAGGCTTCTTCCAGTTGCAACCGTTGGCGATGGGTTTCGGCTTCCAGGGCCTTGCGCACGGCGATGTTGCGGAGAATCACCGAGGCGGCGAGAAAATTTCGCTCATTGTCCTGAACCACCGAGATGGAACAATCCGCGGGAATTTCCACCCCGCTGGAGTGAACGAGGGTCACTTCCTGGTTCCAGCCCCCTTTTTTGGCCGTGGCCACGATTTCACTCCACGACACATTGCCTCCGTTTTTCCAATCCAGCAGCTCGGTGATTTCCTTTCCGACAACCTGATCGGTTTCGATGCCGAAGTCCTGATGGAGGGATTTGTTGGCGTTGAGGATGTGGCCGTTGGTGTCGGTGATGATGATGGTGTCCTTGGCGCTGTTCACCAAGTGGGTATACAGGCTGATTTGCTCAAGATATTGGGCGATCTCCTGTTCGAGTCCGACACGCTCGCGTTGCAGTCCCCGGGTCTGGGTGACCATATCCTCGTAGAGCTTGGCCCGGTTGGAGGTTTTGCGGAGCTTTTCGGTGAGAATGGTGTTGAAAATCCGGCTGAGGTAATAGCGGAACCGGTAATCGTCGTCCTCGGACACGCTTTGATCCAGGGATGCGTTGAACACCAAAATCGAGGATGGGCTGTCGGTGCGCACCGTGGCGGAACGGGGAGCCGCGCTGATCAGGCCCATTTCCCCCACCGAATCGCCCGGGTTGGTCAAATTGAGAATGAATTTTTCCTGGATGTAGACCGAAAGGCTGCCGGAAAGCAGGAAATAAACCCGGTTGTCCGAGGGATCCCCTTCCGTAATCAACGCGGTGCCGGCGTCGTAGGTGAGAATTTCAGAAAACGGAATCAATTCGCGCAGTTCCGCATCGGAAAAAGCCTCCCGTGGCAGGATTATCCGCAATGCGGAAAGCGGATCGGTCAGGGTATCGTTCTTTCCTTTCGATTTTGCCATGAACGATGCTTCTTCGAGATGAAAACGCCTGGGAACAGGCGCCTTGTCACCCCGGGATCCTTGATGGGGTGTTGATGAAATTAAACGCCAGGTTTGGATAAAAAGGCCTGGAAAAATTTCCGAGCCGGTTTCCCGCCGGCCGCAAAGGTGTTTCGCATTCGACCCGGGTTTCGCATTCGACCCGGAATTACATTTGGATCCGGGCCGCCCCGCCCCGTCAACAGGCCGGAAACACCCAACGCGGAACGGTGCGCAAGGCGGTGTGAACCGCCCAACCCAGCACCCGTCAGGAAGGGTGTTTGGCCGACTTGACCAGGAAGAACTGGATCAGCGGCCTGGCTCTGGCGAGTTCTTTTTCCGGGAGCCGCACCTGATAGACGGCCTCGCTTTCCCCTTTCGCGGTTCGTTGGGAAATCATCATCGGATTGAAGCCCTCGGCGCGCAACAGGGAGAGCAGGGTTTCCACCTCGTGGTACAAACCGCTGGTGTACACGGTCTGAAAAATCTTCCGCTCGCGGACGGCCCCTCCCTGACCCTGGCGCAGGTTTCTGGATTGGCGGGCGGCGTTGAGGGAGACCACGTTGCCTTCATCGCTGGGGGCCGCGCCGATGCGGAACAGCCACCGGTCCAGGTAGGCGAACCCCACCACCAGGGCCAGAATGAGCAAGTGCATTCCGACCCCCCGGGGCGGCTCCACCCAGATCAGGATCAGGCCGCCGCCGCCAAGATATACGATAAACCTTACCAAAAGCCTCATAATTCGGGCACCGATGTTTCCCATGGGCCGCCGGTTCTATCCTCCAGGCCCTAAACGATGATATTTTATACCGAAACGCCCGTGAATCTTCAACCCGAACCCACACCGGGGCTCTGGCAATGGTGCAACCCATCGGCAGGCGTCTGCTGCAACGATGGATTTACGTGATGGTGAAGCTGGGGGAGGACTTTCTCCTGGTCAACCTGGCGGCGGAAAGTTTGCGCGAAAAGATGGAAGCGGACTACGGCCCGGAGTTCCTGCCCTTTCTGTCCGATTTCCAGGCCGTGCTGGATCGCGAGCTTTGGCCCCCTGGCTCCTATTACCCCGGCGGGCTGTACCGGCGGCGCCTGGGGGCCGGGGAGGCTCCGGGCGGGACGCCCCTCACCCAGGAGGTGGTGAAGCCTTTTTTTCTGGAAACATTGCTGGTCGATGAAAAGGGAAACTGGTTTTCAGGCGAAAAAAGGCTCTCGGGGCGGATCCTGGATTTTTTCCTGGAGCAGTTGGAGTTCGACCCCGTCGCCCGCAGGTACCGGGTGCGGTACCGGGGGGAAAACAGTTTCGAGGTAAACTACATCCAGCACCGCTCCCCTCCATTCCGCGTGCGGAGGGTCGTGCCGTCGGAAAACGGAGCGGCGTTGCTGATCAACAATGGACAGACCCACCCATTGCGTCCGGAGACCCTTTGGCTGGACGGCCTCGAGCGCCTCCATGCCGGCATTGGGCGCCCAGCCGTGGGCGCGAGGTTCGAGGAACCGGCCCGCTGGGAGGTTTTGCGGGACGCAGAAATGGCCGGCGGCCAATGGGTGGTGACCGTTGGCGGCCGGCGGGTGTCCCTGGCCCCGGACAGCCCCTGGCCCTTTGCCGACGATCCCCCTGAGTCCACGGAAACTTGACTGGCGGGCTCTGGACTGCGGGGTCCGCCCATTGAAAAGGCCATGGCCCCTCTGCTAGAGATGGCGGGAACACTTCCAAGACGAAAATACATGGCGAAATCGCGGACATCCTTCGAATCCATTTCCTACACCGAGGCGCTGGAGAAAATCCTGGCGCGCGCGCTGCCGCTTTCCACGGAAACGGTGGGGCTGGATGCGGTGCTGCACCGCATTACCGCTGAGGCCATCCCGGTGAGCGCCGACGATCCTCCCGCCGCCAAATCCGCCATGGACGGTTTCGCCTTGCGCAGCCGGGATACCGCCGCGGCCGTCCCCGCCAAACCGATGTCTTTCCGCTACGAGGAGGTGGTGGGGGCCGGGCACGTGGCCAAGGGCGGGGTCGCCGGCGGAGGGGCCGTGCGCATCATGACCGGCGCGCCGATGCCGCCCGGCGCGGACGCCGTGGTCAAGCAGGAGGATACGCGGGAGAACGGCCCGCGCCAATTCACCATCGCCGCGCCCCTTCATGCGGGTGAAAACGTGGTCTCGGCCGGGGCCGCCATGCGCGCGGGACAACCCATGCTGCCCGATGGCGAACCGGTGGGGGCGCAGGGCCTGAGCCTGCTGGCCAGCCAGGGAATCACCGCCATCCAGGTGCGGCGGCGGCCCAGGCTGGCCGTGCTCTCCCTGGGCGACGAGCTGGTGGAGCCGGGAAACCCCCTCCAACCCGGGCAACTCTATGTCAGCAACAGTTACGGATTGGGCGCGCTGGCCAGCGGCCATGGCGCGGAAACCCGCGGCCTGGGGATCGCCCCGGACGACCCGGAGCGAATCGAGGCGGTGCTGAAAAACTGCCTGCCCGCGGGAGACGCCGCCAACCCGGCTGAACTCTGCGACATCGTGGTGACCCTGGGCGGAACCCTCCAGGGCGATTTCGATTTCGTGGCTGATGTGTTGGAGCGGTTGGGGGCCGAGCTCCATTTCCGGCGCACCCGGATCAACATGGGCGGCTCCACCCTGATGGCCACCCTGGGCCGCTCCATGTTCTTCGGCCTTCCGGGCTCTCCCATGCCGTCCTGGCTGGCCTTCGAGACCATGGTGCGCCCGGCCTTGTGGGCCATGGCCGGACGGGCGCGGATCGAGCGGGAGATGTTCCCGGCCCGGCTCTCCGAGGCGGTGCGGCTCAACCCCGACCGCACCTACTTCCTGCCCTGCCGGCTGGAGTTTTCCCCCGATGCGCCGCCCTCGGCCCAGCCCCTCACCAAGGGGATGACCCTTACCCTGCCCCCCAGCCTGTTGGCCAATGGCCTGATTCACTGGCCCGACGGCCAACCCTCCCTGCCCGCCGGGGCCGAGGTGCCGGTGGAGTGGCTGGGAGACGATTGATACCAATTTGCATTCAAGGTGAGTATGTGAGAACTTTCGGGCAGTTCCCTTTTTGCGATCAGGAGGACTGCACATGGCACGGAAGCCAAGAATTCTGGCGGCGCAGGTTGCTGCTGCGCTACAAGCGGTGAAGATAACGGGCGACGCGCGAGAGTTGCGTCAGGCCCAGGCGGTTTTATTGGCGCATCATGGGCTGTCGTTGGAGGAGACAGGAAGGATCATTGGGCGCTCCAGGGCCACCGTGGGGCGGATGCTGGCGGAGTCTAGACGGCGGATCGAGGAGCCGGATAGACCACGCCGGCAGTGGGGCGGCAGGCGTAGGCAGAATATGAGCGTGGAAGAGGAAGCGGCATTTCTGGCGCCGTTTGTTTCCGAGGCGGAGCGAGGCGGTGTGCTGTTGGTTGCACCCATCAAGGCGGCATATGAGCGGGCAATCGGGCGCCGCGTTCCGGATTCCACGGTTTATCGGCTGCTGGCCCGGCATGGCTGGCGCAAACTGGCACCACGCCCCCGGCACCCCAAGAGCGACCCCGAGAAGCAGGAAGCCTGGAAAAAAAACTCCCCGAAACGCTGACAACGCTCGCTGGCGAGCGGGCCAACGGGCGCAGACTCCGTTTGATGTTCCAGGACGAGGGCCGTTTCGGTCGAATCAGCGATCCGCGCCGGTGTTGGGGGCCGCCCCGAGTGCGTCCCGACGTGAGCGCCGCGCTGGTGCGGGAATACAGCTATGCCTATGCCGCCCTCTCCCCGTGGGATGATGACTTGGACTCCTTGATCCTGCCAGACGCGAGTACGGTGTGTATGAATGTTTTCCTCAAGGAAGTTGCTGCACGCCACGCCGACGAGTTCATCGTGATGGTGCTCGACGGTGCGGGCTGGCATCGCGCCAAGGCGCTTCAGATGCCCGACAATATGGCGTTTGTGTTTCTGCCGCCTTATTCTCCCGAACTCAACCCAGTGGAAAACCTATGGGGCGAACTCCGGGAAAAGTCTTTCCACAACCGGGTCTTCGACAGCTTGGATGCCGTCGAGGATCAACTGTGCGACGCTCTGGCAGCCTTTGAACCCGATCACGAACGCATTCATCGACTGGCCGCTTGGCAGTGGATTATAGAGCTCAATTTGAATGCGAATTAGTATGAGGAGGCGGTGACGGCGCGGCGGTGATCTTTGGGCGGTGCTCTTCGGGCGGTGCTCTTCGGGCGGTGCTCTTCGGGCGGCGTTGGGGCGGTGGAATGGGATGGCGGGAGGCGACGGGGCGGGTGCCGCCAAAACCCGGCGGGGGTTCGCGGGAAACTGGCGGAGGCTCAGGCGGAGACTCAGGCGGAAACTTTAGGCGCAGGCTAGCCGCGGTCCCCCCGTTTGCGCAATTTGGGTGCGCTGGCTGGACTCGCGCCGGATTGCTTGTCTTCCCCCGGTTTTCCAGTTTTTTTGGGCGGGCGTCCCTTGCGGGCCGTTCTGGTGGATGAGGTTTTGGCCCCGCCGGCGGTTTTGGCCGCGGCATTGCTTCGCGCGGCTGGCTTGCGTCCCCGCTTGACCGGGCTTTTGGCGGCGCGTTCGGCCAGCAGCTTGACGGCTTCCTCAAGGGTGATCCGCTCGGGATCGCCGCCCCGGGGCAGCGATGCGTTGACCGAGCCATCGGTGACATAGGGGCCGTAGCGCCCGCTCATCAGGTTGACCGGCTCCTTGCTGCCGGGGTGTTCGCCCAGCGCTTTGAGCATGGTGGCCGCCCCGCGCCGCGCGCTTTTCTCCTGCCGCAGTATGGCGCGGGCCTCTTCAAGGGTGAGGGTGAACAATCCCTCGGCCGAAGGGAGGGAGCGGGTGTCCTTGCCCCGGCGGATGTAGGGGCCAAAGCGGCCCAGATCGGCGGTCACCGTCTCCCCCGTTTCGGGATCGGCGCCCAGATCGCGGGGCAAGGAAAGCAACTGCATGGCCTGCTCGAACGTCACTTCCTCCTCCACCCAGCCGGGGAGGAGCGATTTCATCTTGGGTTGCTCGCCCGTTTCCCCCAACTGCACGTAGGGGCCGAACCTTCCGTTTTTCAGGTAGATGTTCTGCTTCGTCTCCGGGTGCTCGCCCAGCACCTCCGGCGAGGCGCCTTTTTCCAGCAATTCCTGGGCCTTGGCCAGGGTCAACTCGTCCGGCGTGATATCCATGGGCAGGGGCGCGCGCTGGTCGTTTCGTTCCAGATAGGGGCCGTATTTCCCGATGCGCACCGTGATCGGATGCTGGCGATCCTCCTCTCCCAGGGGAATGGTGCAGGCCTCGCGCGCGTCGATATCCGCTTCGATCAACTGGCGCAGGCCCGGCTGGTGGTCTTCCCCGTTATAAAACTTTTCCAGATAGGGCAGGGATTCCTTTTCCCCCCTGGAAATGGCGTCCAGCACGTTTTCCATTTCCGCCGTGAACCCGATGTCCACCAGGTGGGTGAAGTATTGCTCCAGCAGCCGCACCACGGCGATGGCGGTGAAGGTGGGCACCATGGCCTTGCCCTTCTTGGTCACGTATTCCCGCCGGATGATGGTGTCGATGATGCTGGCGTAGGTGCTGGGCCGTCCGATGCCCTCCTTTTCCAGCTCCTTGATCAGCGAGGCCTCGGAATAGCGGACGGGAGGCATGGTGGTGTGCTTCTCCGTTTCCAGCGACAGGCACCGCAAGGGTTCTCCCTCGGAAAGGGATGGCAGGATGATCTCCTGGTCCCCCAACACCGCTTCGGGATCGTCCGATCCTTCCACATAGGCCCGCAGGAACCCGGGGAATTCGATGGTTTTGCCGGAGGCCTGAAACACCGCCTCGCCGCCCTCCAGCTGGTACATGGTGCGCATTCCCCGCGCGTCGGGCATCTGGCTGGCCATGGTGCGTTTCCAGATCATCTCATAGAGCCGCCATTCGCTGGATTCCAGTTCCCCCTTGAGCGATTCGGGTCTGCGGAAAGACTCTCCGGCCGGGCGGATCGCTTCATGGGCCTCCTGGGCGTTCTTGACCTTGCTGAGATAGACCCGCGGGCTGGCCGGGAGGTAGTCTTCGCCGTAAAGGGAGCGAATCTCCGAGCGGGCCGCGTTGAGCGCCTGCTCCGAAAGGGTGGTCGAATCGGTGCGCATATAGGTGATGAAGCCCTTCTCATACAACCCCTGCGCCAGTCGCATGGTTTCCCTGGTGCCAAGGCCCTGCTTGCGGTTGCCTTCCTGCTGCAGGGTGGAGGTGGTGAAAGGCGCCGGGGGCTTGGTGGTGTACGGTTTCCGCTCGATCTTGGCCACCCGCCAGGATTCACCGGAGAGGGCTTCGCGCAAGGCTTCCGCGCTCGCCTCGCCGAGGCGGATCAGCTCCGTTTTCCCTTCGGCCGGCGCCCCTGTTTTCGCCACGGCCAACTTCCCTGTTTTCGTTACGGCCAGCTCTGTTTTCCCTTCGGACAGCTTCCCGGTTTTCGCCTCGAAGTCCCGGCCTTCCACCAGCCGTCTGCCCGCCAGCGAAACCAGGGTGGCCTTGAAGGGAGTACCGGCGGAAGAAACCCCCGCGGAATCCCCCGCGAACTCGCCTGTGAGGTCCCAATAGCTGGCCGGGACGAACTCGAGGCGTTCCCGCTCCCGATTGACGATCATGC
>JACZSY010000269.1 GCA_022573975.1 SAR324 cluster bacterium
GCCGCTCCGGTTCGCCCCCCAGCGCGGCCACCATGGCGTCCACCTTCTCCGGCGTGGGCGGCACCACGGGCAGGCCGTCGGTAAAGCCCCGCTCGAAGTACCATTCCGCCAGCTCCGTGCCGGGGGGGACGGTTGCTGGAATGGCCGGGGTGTCTTGAGAGTGGTCGGTCATGGGGGTTTCAAGCCGGGAGTTCAATTGTGGGTCTTCAGGGCGCCGGTTCGATTGGCGTCTCACCGCCATCATCCGCCGCACCCGCCTAAACCGGGTTCCGCTCGATCAACTGGCGGGCGATGATGATGCGCTGGATTTCATTGGTGCCCTCGCCGATGGCCAGCAGGGGGGCGTCGCGGTAGTAGCGCTCCACGGGAAATTCCTTGGAGTAGCCGTAGCCGCCGTGGATGCGCATGGATTCCAGCGAGTTCTCGATGGCCGCCTCGGAGGCGAACAGCTTGGCCATGCCGGCCTCCATGTCGCAGCGTCCGCCCCGGTCGTAGGCCGCCGCCGCCTTTTCCACCAGCAAAGTCGCCGCTTCCACCCGGGTGGCCATGTCCGCCAGCTTGATCTGAATGGCCTGGTGCTCGCAGATGGGTTTGCCGAAGGTTTTTCGCAGCTGGGAATATTTGATGGCCTCGTCCAGGGAGGCCCGGGCAATGCCCACGCCCCGCGCGGCCACATTGATGCGCCCCAGTTCCAGGCCCCCCAGGGCCTGCTTGAGGCCGAAGCCCTCCTTGCCGCCGATCAGGTTTTCGGCCGGCACGGCGTAGTCTTCGAAGACCAGTTCCGCGCTGTCGATGCCATGATAGCCCAGCTTTTCCAGCTTGCGCGAGACTGTGAACCCGTCGCCCTTCTCGGCGATGAAGAGGCTGGTGCCCTTGTGGCGCGGGTCGGCGTCGAGGTCGGTTTTGACCAGCAGGGCGAAGACCTGGCCGTAGATGCCGTTGGAGATCCAGGTCTTGGTGCCGTTGATGATGTAATGGTCGCCCTCCCGCACGGCCCTGGTGCGGATGGCCTGCAGGTCCGTGCCGCAGTCCGGCTCGGTGAGGGCCAGCCCCCCGCGCAACTCCCCGGAAGCGAAGCGGGGGAGCCAGTGTTGCTTTTGCGCGTCGGTGCCGAAGCGCAACACCGCCGCGGCCATGATCAGGTGGGAGTTGAAGATGCCGGTGATGGACATCCAGCAACGGGCGATCCGCTCCACGATTTTGGCGTAAAGGGAGGCGCTCAGGCCAAGCCCGCCGTATTCGGTTGGAATGATCGCCCCGAACAGCCCCAACTCCTTCATCTGTTCCACCAGTTTTTCGGGGTAGATGTCTCCGTGTTCCAGCTCCATCGCCACTGGGGCCACCTCCTGCTCCACCCATTTGTTGATGGTGTCGAGCATCAGGTATTCCTGCAGTTCATCGCCGTCGGGTCCGGTGGGGATATTTACCTTGGAAGGCTCTGTGCCGGATTCGCTGAGGGTCATGGGGACTTCTCCTCTTTCGGGGACTCTTTCGGGTTTTCTTGCGGATTCTCTTTCGGTGGGGGGACGAAAGCAGTGATTTCGGGCAATTCGCCTTCGTACTTTTCCATTTCCACCAGGGTGGTCTGGGCGATGGGGCCCTGGCCCAGCTTTGAGGTGCCCTTGTCCAGGGTGAGCACGTTGGGGTTGCCATGTTTTTCCAGGGAATTCTCCCGCCCCGGATCGGCCGGATCGTACCAGGCGCCGGTGGGCAGCACCACCACCTGGGGCAGCAAGCCCTCGTCCAGCGTCACCCCCGCCAGCAGCGCCCCCCGGCCGTTGAAGACGCGCACCACGTCTCCGTCCACGATGCCCCTGGCGTTGGCGTCGCCGGGATTCATGCGGATCGGCTCGCGGCCTTGGATCTTGCTGTCCCGGCTATAGCGGCCGGGGTCCATCTGGCTGTGCAACCGGGTGGCGGGCTGGCAGGAGAGCAGGTGCAGCGGATAGTGTTGGACGCCCTCGCCGCCCAGCCATTCCGCCGGCTCCAGCCACACCGGATGGCCGGGGCAGTCCTCGTAGCCAAATCCGGCGATGGTCTCCGAGAAAATCTCGATCTTCCCCGAGGGGGTGTCGAGGCGATGGCGGCCCGGGTCCCCGCGGAAGGCTTCCAGGGCCACGAACGGTGCGTCCGGGGGCGGAATTTCCACATAACCGCGCTCCCAGAAGGTCTCGAAGGTGGGCAGTTCCACGCCCCGGGTGGCGGACTTCTGGCGGGTGTCGTCGTAGAGCATCCGCACCCAGTCCAGCTCGCCGCGTCCCTCGCTGAAGGCCTGGCGTTTCCCGAAAATTTCCGCGAGATCGGCGAAGATATCGTGGTCGTTGCGGGCTCCCCCCACCGGGGGGATGGCCTGCTTCATGGCCATGATGAAGCGGTCGTCCGAGCAGGCGCCCAGGTCGTTGCGTTCGAGGGTGGTGGTGGCGGGCAGCACGATGTCCGCGTGCCGCGCGGTGGCGGTCCACCAGGGATCGTGCACGATCACCGTCTCGGGGCGTTTCCAGGCGCGGATCAACTGGTTGATGTCCTGATGGGCGTGAAAAGGGTTGCCGCCGCACCAGTAGACCAGGTGGATGTCCGGGTAGACCCGCTGCTCGCCGTTGAAGGCGTAGGTCTCGCCGGGATGGAGCAGCATGTCCGCGATGCGGGCCACGGGAATCCAACTGTCCACCGGGTTGGCGCCGGTGGGCAGGGCCGGGGAGGGGATGCCCTGGCGGGGGGCGCCGCGGTTGCCCATGGAGCCCAGGGCGAAGGCGAACCCGCCACCGGGCAGGCCGATCTGCCCCAACATGGCCGCCAGCACCACCGTCATCCAGAAGGGCTGTTCGCCGTGATCGCCCCGTTGCAGGGCGTAGTTGGTGTTGATCAGCGTCCGCTCCGCCGCCATGCGCCGGGCCAGGGCGCGGATCGACCCGGCCGCGATGCCGGTGATCGCCGCGGCCCACTCGGCGTCCTTGGGGTGTCCGCCGCCGTCCCTGGCTTTCCCGTGGCCCAGCAGATAATCCTCGAAAAGCGCATAGCCCTCGCAGCAGCGGGCCAGGAAAGCCGTGTCGTGCAGCCCTTCGGTGGCCAGGGTGTGCGCCAGGGCCAGCATCAGGGCGGTGTCTGTGTTGGGCCGGATGGGCAGCCATTCGGCTTCCAGGAAATCCGCCGCGTCGGCGCGGGCCGGGCTGATATTGACGAAAGCCGCCCCAGCCTGCTTGAGCTTTTTCAGATAGCTGCTGCTGGTGTGCTGGGCAATGCCGCCGGGAGCGACCTGGAGGTTGCGCATGGGCAGCCCGCCAAAGAGCACCATCAGCCGCGTGTGGCGCACCAAGCCGTCCCAGGAGCTGGACTTGTTGATGAACTCGCGGGAGCCGCCCACCACATGGGGCAGGATGGCCAGCCCGGCGGCCACGGAATAATTGTGGATGTCGTCGGTAAAGCCACCGATGGTGTTGAGAAAACGCTGCAACTGGGTGGGGGCGTGGTGAAAACGCCCGGCGCTGGCCCAGCCGTAGGAGCCGCCGTAGATGGCCGCGTTGCCGTGGGCGCTCCGCACCCGCTCCAACTCGTCCGCCACCAGCCCCAGCGCGCGCTCCCAGGAAACCGGCACGAAGGGCTCGCCGCCCCGGGCCTCGCGGTTGCCGCCGGGGCCGTGCTCCAGCCATCCCTTGCGCACCATGGGCTGCTCGATGCGGGCCTCGGAATGCACCGCGTCCGGGATCGAGTCCAGGATCGGCGAGGCATCCAGGTCTTTTTCGAAGGGCGTCACGCCGGTCAACCGCCCATTCTCCACCCGGGTGCGGAACGCTCCCCAATGGGCGGAGTGCGTGTTGTCTCCGGTGTAGTCCCCCTTCATTTCACCCGCCATGCGATCGGTGGTAGGGCTATGTTTTCCATTGGCGATTTTTCCTTTTTTTGTTGCCGGAATGGCCGGACTCTACCGCCCGCTCAGCACCCGCGCCACCTCGCGCACGTCCGGGGCATTTTGCATATCGAGCAGGGTATCGCGGATGCGCCCGGCGCGTTCGGCGGAAACGCCGAGGCGGGCATTTTCCATGAACTTGTCCACGATCTCCCCATTGGCCAGGGGCCGCCCGGCGGCGCCCCGGTTGACCTCCTCGCGGTGCCGCAACTCGCGCCCGTCGCGGGTGGTGACGATCACCTCGCCCGAATAACTGCGAGGGAACGGGGAGTTGGGATCGGCCTCGTAGCTGACCTTTCCGGCCAAATCCAGAATGGTCTTGTCGTGCAGGGCCTCGTCTTCCAACTCGGCCAGCCCGAAGCGGCGCCGGGCCAAGGCCGCGGCCACGATGAAGTGCAGGGAGAACTTGGCGTCGTAATCGCTCACCGGGCGCAGCTTCTTTTCCACCGGCTCGCAGATGGTCTTGATCACCTCCCGCGGCACCAGGGTCTTGATTCGCACAATGTCTTCGGGCTGGAGGTCGTGATCCTTGGCCAGGGCGATGGCCGCGTCGGCGCAGCCGTGGATGAAGTGGCAGGCCGGAAAGGGTTTGACCGCCACCTGTTCGATCTCCCAGGTCTCTCCCAGTCCGGCGGTGGCGAGGCCGTAGTCGCAGTCCGCCTCCAGCGGCCCCAGGTGGCTGGGAAACAGCCCGAAGCGTCCTTCGTAGGGGCGGGTTGGCCCCAGGAAGCCCTGGCGGGCCAACGCCGCGCTGGTGATTCCGGCCACCCCGGCCCAGCCCGGATGGAGCCGCTTGGTCCAGGCGCCGTCCTCCAGGAACTCCAGCGAGCCGGAACCGGTGGAGAGCGCGATGCCCTGGGCCATCGCCAGTTGGGCCGGGTTGGCGCCCATCAACCGCCCGGCCAGCAGGGCGCAGCCGTAGGCCCCCACCAGCCCGGTGGGATGGAACCCCACCTGATGGAAGGCGCCCTTGGCCACCGAAGCCAGACGGGCGGCCGTCTCCACGCCGACGATATAGGCGGTCAACATCTCCTGGCCCGAGGCCCCGGTGTGTTCGGCGGTCCCCAGGGCCGTGGGGAAGGCGCTGGCGGTGGTGTGAATCACCCCGGGCACGTGAGTATCGTCATAATCCAGCCCGTGCACCAGGATTCCATTCATCATCACGGCATCGCGCAGGGGCAGGGTGGCGGGCATGCCAATCACGGAGCACTGGCCAACGCCGGCCAGCCCGCCAATCGCCGTCAGCGATTTATGGGCGAAATCCCAGCGGGTGGAGGCCAGGGCGATCCCAGTGGCGTCCAGCATCAGGTGCCGCGCCCGCTCCAGCACTGTTGCGGGAATGTCCTCGTAGCGCAGATCATGGGCGAAATCGGCCAGGGTGTTGGCGATGGAGGCGCCCTGCGCCTCCTCCGCGGCTTCAACAGCGGAAATTGCAGCGGGTTGCATGAGGCCTCCTGCGGATTTTTAGGGACGGGCAGTGAGAAAACGGGAGCGGGGATTGAGGTTCGGTTATTTGGAACTCAATGCCCGCGCCGGCCAGGAAATTGCGCATGCCGCGATTCGTGAAATTCTGGAATGATCTTCTGACAATCCATGGGGGGTGTCAATTTCCGGGGGACCCGGGGATGGGTTGCACGATGGGTTGCGCGATGGGGCTTCTTCCCGCTCGCGCCATGGCGGTTACGGGGCCGCGAAGAGGGCTGCATCGGTTACATTAAACCGGGCCGATTGACGAGACAGGCCGTCATT
>JACZSY010000047.1 GCA_022573975.1 SAR324 cluster bacterium
CGAAGCCTCACCCTTCCGGCCTTCGGCCCGGCGCTCGAAGCCTCACCCTTCCGGCCTTCGGCCTCCCTCCCTCTCCATTGGCATGGAGAGGGGAAAAGCGTCGTATTTACAACGATATAGCGGAGGAAGTCACCCCCTTCTCCATACGCTGTTTGAAAACGCCGTGGAGCAGGGGGCCGGGGGGTTGAGGCTTCCCAGAATTATCCGGAACCGCCCGGATGACACCGGGGGAAAAGCCCTCACCGGCCTCGTGGACGCCCGGCATTGATCTATGGGCCGATTTGGGAGACACTCTATTCTGCACCGGGCGGAACGATTTCCATGCCATGGTTCATTTCCGGTGAATCGTCATTGAAACTTTCATCTGACAGGAGGCTTTTCCCATGAGCGACGCGCTGTTCGATCCCACCATCTCAGCCGGGAAGGAGGCGTTCAATTATGCGCCCCGCCCGGACAGCCTGGAAGGCCTCAAGGTGGGCTTGGTGGAAAATACCAAACACAACTCGGAGACCATCCTGCGCAAAATCGCCGAGCGGTTGGACGAGCGCTACCGCGTCAAGGTGGTGCACCTGGATCACAAGCAGTCCTCCAGCCACAGCGTCAACGACGAGGCCATCGCCGCTTTGAAGGGCAAGGCCGACTTCGTGGTGGCCGGCATCGGCGACTGAGGATCCTGCAGCTCGGGCAGTGTGCTCGACGGGATCAAGCTGGAACGGGCGGGCATCCCCGCCGTGTCGATCGTCACCGATCAATTCGTGGAAACCGGAAGGGAGATGGCGGCCAGCCATGGCGTGCCGGAATATGAATTCCTGGTCACGCCGCACCCCATCGCCAACCTCACGGAGGCTGAACTGGACGCCGCGGCCGATCAATTGACTGGCGAGGTGGCGGCCTTCCTGCTCGGCAACGGCGGATAGGCCCATCAACCGCCGCCCTGCCGCGGCCGCCATGGGAAACATCGGAAATACGGTGAAGCCGGGGCGAAGTTTCGCCCCGGCTTCACCGGCTTCATCGCCTGCCTTCCCCCCCTTTCATCCCCACCTTCCGTCCCCTTGTCCACCGCCACACCCTACCGCTACCTGCTGGCCGACCTGGACGGCACCCTGCTGGACAGCCTCGGCGGTCTTTCCCCGCGCAACAACCGTGCGCTGCACCGGGCCGTGGCGGGGGGGATGCAACTGGTGCTGGCTTCCGGGCGAACCTACCTTTCGCTGCTCAAAGTCACCGCGCCCCTGTCCCTGCCGCCCTTCCACATCATCGCCAACGGCGGGGCGGTGGGGCTGTCTCCCGGAGCGGAGGAAGTGCGCTATCTGAATCCCCTGCCGGAAGCTCTGTGGCGGGAGATCGCGGAAGCACTGGAAGCCGAAGGCCTGGCCCCGGTGGTTTTTGGGCATCGTCATCCCGAGCCGCCCCTGTTTCACGTGGGCCCCCTCGACGGAGACCCGCACCATGCCTCCTACGTGAGCCGCAACAGTCACCTCTGCCGCCGGCACGGCGACCTGAAGGCCGCCGGCATTCCGGAGGTGGTGGAGGTGGCCGCGCTGGGGCGGGAGCCTGCATTCGTGGCGGCGTCGGAGCGGGTCTTGCGGCGGTTCGGCGGGCGGACGCGGTGCCATTCGATGGAACTCTCCCTGCACGGAGCCTGGGGCAAGGTCACGGAATTTTTCGCGCCGGGCACCTCCAAATGGCGGGCCATGGGGGGATTGTTTCCCGACGCGGCGGCGCACCCCGAGACGGTGATCGCCTTTGGAGACGAGGCCAACGATCTGGAAATGATCCGGGAGGCGGGATTGGGCATCGCCATGGGCAACGCCATCGAAGCGGTCAAGGCCGCCGCCGACCGGGTGACCTCCACCAACCGCCAGGATGGCGTGGCCGAGGCCCTGGAGCGGATTCTGGAGTGAGGGTCAGGAGGCCAATTCCTTGTTTTTGCCGAACAGGGCCGGCACTCCGCCGGTATGCAGCAGCACCGCGGTGTGCCCGGCTGTGAGGGCGCCGTTGCGGATTTGGGCGATCAGGGTGGCCATGGCCTTGCCGTTGTAGGTGGGGTCCAGCAGGATGCCCTCATTTTTCGCCAGCAGGCGGATGGCTTCGGAGACGGGGGGCGTGATGACCTCGTACCCGCCTTCGGTGGCGTCCAGCATGGTGAAGTCGCCGGCCGTGACCCGGGTGGAGAGGCCCAACTCCTCGGCGCCGGCGTTGGCGTAGCGCACGGTGTCCCCGGCCGTTTGCGCGGGGGGCCAGATCACGCTGCACCCCACCACCCGGATGGGAATCCCCAGATGCTTGAAGCCCAGCACGAATCCCGAGGTGGTGACCCCGGAGCCGGTGGGAACATAGAGGAAATCGGGAACCCGGTTCATCGCTTCGAACTGCTTGGCCAACTCCTCGGCCGCCTCCACATGGGCCACCGTGCCCAACACCCCTGAGCGCGTGGCGAAGTGCACCACGTAGGGCTTGTGTCCCTTGGCCTCGAACTCGGCGCGGATTTTTTCGGTGAATTCCAGCAAGGCGGGGTCGTAATAGGCGTCGTGATGGTTGGTGGAAAAATAGCGGATCTCGGCGCCCAGCAGGTCGAACAGCAGCCGGTTGCCCTGGAGTTCCTCCGATCCGTCCGCGCCGAAAATCACGATCACGGACTTGAGGCCCAGACGGTTGGCCGCGGCGGTGACCTCGCGCAGATGATTGCTCTGCGGGCCGGCCGGGGTGATCACCATGTCGCAGCCCTGGGCCAGCACGTCCCCGAAGACGTAATCGAAGATGCGGGGCTTGTTGCCGCCGAAGGTCAAGCCGGTGCGGTCGTCGCGCTTGATCCACAGCCGGGGCCCGCCCAAGGCGGCGGACAGGCGGGGGGCCTCCTCCAGGGGGGTGGGCAGGTAGGTCAGCTGGGCGCGGGGGAGCTTGCCGGTGATCATGGGCTTTTCGCCGGGATCGCGGAGTCCCGGAACATGTCCAGTTTGAGCTTGAGCTGCTTGCCCAGCCAGATGGCGTGCGCGGAGTGATCCATCAGGTCGTCGCCGCTGTTGGGGTGAACCAGCACGGAGAGGCCTCCGTGATGTTCCATCAGCCAGGGCACGATCTTGTTGAACTGATCGGCATTGAAGGCCACCTGATACATGGGCACCGGATGGGGGCCGACGGGAAAGTCGCGCCAGCGGCCCAGGCGCACCTTGAACAGCTTGTTCAGGCTGAGGCGCACTTCCTTGGCCGTCTTGCGGGTTTTCCCGCTGTAATACACGTGCGCGTGATAGCTTTTGAAACCCATGGCCTCCTCTCCTCTTTGGTCCGCGTTCTGCACCAGCATGAAATCCGTCGTGCCGAGCGGAGCGAAGTACCTTCCTTCGGGCCACCCCAATCATGCAAAAAATGAAGATGCTCCGCTCCGCTCGGCATGACATGGAAATGGATACTGAAATATTTTATTGAACCGGTGCGCTACCGGCCTCCGCCGTGGGTTGGGGCCAAACCGCCGCCCGCCCCGCCCGGCGGTCAATCTTCCGATATTCTGGATAGTTTTCCCCCTCCCGGCAAGGGCATCACATAGATGGCCACCGAGCACAGGGTCAATCCGCCGGAGATCCACCACATGGGAGGATAGCCCACGTTTTCCGCGATGGCGCCGAACACGGGCGAGGAGATGGAAAGGCCCAGGCTGTAGGCGAGATGGAACCCGGCCAAGGCCATGCCCTGCAACTGGGGCGTGGCGCGGTCCAACATGCCGGCCAGGATGGCCGGGTTGGCCAGTCCGAACCCGATCCCGATCATCACCGCGGCAACGAGCATGGTGGCGGTGGAATCGATGGTGCTGTACAAAAACAGCCCGGCGCTCATGAGGATCATGGTGGGCGCCACCACCATGATCCTGCCGAATTTGTCCGCCAGGCCCGAGCCGAAAAAGCGGATGCCCGCGGTGGCCACCGAGTACCAGAAGAAAAACAGCCCCGTGCTCAATCCCAGCAATTTGGTGTACAACGCCGTGAAGGTGAACACCGGGCCCAACGCCCCCGCCAGCAGCAACAGGGTCAGGAATGCGCGCAGGAAACGGTCGCTCAATATCTCCTTAAAAAATACGGTCAACGAGTGCCAGGCGTTGAAGGGTTGGGCGGCCGGCACCGGTTTCCGCCCGCCGATCTGCACCACCAGCATAAAACCGGAGAACACCATCGCGGTGGAGAAGAAGAAGAACCCGTGGAAACCCACCAGGCCGATGGCCAGCCCGCCCAGCAAAGGCCCCAGGCCGATGGCCGCCTGGTTGAAGCCGAAGTTGATGCCGATCCAGCGGCCCCTTTCCGGCTGGGGGACGATTTGGGCCACGTAAGTGCCGCTGGCCATGATGTAGATGGCGAATCCCAGGCCCCGCACGAACATCAAGGCCGCCATGAAGAAATCCGGCTTGGAGGGCAGCACCATGGCGGGGGTCGAAACCATCAGCACCGTCAACCCGGTCAGCATGAGTATTTTGCGGTCGATGCGCTCCACCATCGCGGTGATCCACGGCAAGAAGATCGCGCCGGAGATGGTCCCCGCGCCCCAGATCAGCCCCACGGCCTGCTCGCCCCCGCCCAGGGATTTGATGTAGAGGGGAAATTGGAAAAAACTGAAAAATCCAACGAAGACCAACAATTGCCCAAAGGAGAGGATCCAGAAATCCACCCGGCTGCGGCCGGTCAGCAGCGATGCCATTTTATTCCGCTTTCCCAGCGTCCAAATGGACCCGGATGCGTTTCCAGACCGTTTGGGCCGCGCCGGAATTGGCCAGCACATGGGCTTTTGCCGCGGCCCCGGCTTTTTCCCGGCGGGCGGGATGCTCCAGCAAGGCCGTCAGGGTTTCCTCAAACGCCTTCGCGTCCCGCACCACAAACGCGCCTCCCGCCGCCAGCAGGGCGGCGGCTTCGGGGGCGTTTTGGTGGCGCGGCCCGAAGACCACGGGCGCGCCCATCACGGCGGCTTCCAGCACGTTGTGCACCCCCGCCCCGAATCCCCCGCCCACGTAGGCGATGCCGGCCAGCCGGTAGAGGCCCGCCAACCGGCCCACCGAGTCCACCAGGATTACGCGGTTGCGTTCGGGGAGGCTCCCGCCGGCTTCCAATGCGGAGAGGCGCAGCGGAGAGAACTCCCGCAAGGCCGCCTCCAAACCCTCCATGCGCTCCCCATCGTTCTCGTGAGGGGCGATGATCGACCGCAGGGTTCGATCCCCCCGCATGGCGGCGATCAACGCAGCCAGGATGCGGGCCTCGTCTTCGGGCCAGGTGCTCCCCGCCACCAGCCATTTTTGGGTGGCCGGAACCTCGGCCCACGGAGGCGGGGACAATTCCGCTTGACGCTCCAACACCATGTCGTACTTGGTGTCCCCCGTCACGGCGATGTTGGGATGCGAAGGCGCCGCCCGCAGATAGCGCTCCCGGTCTTCGGCGTTCACGGTGAAGATGCCGGATAGGGCCCGGTAGAGGGATGCGTAAAAGGAGCCGGCCGCGAAAGAGCGTTCCCTGGCCGAGCCCGGCCGGAGCGCGGCGGAGATCAGGAACTGGGCCACGCCCGCCCGCCCGGCCTCCCAGACCAGGTTGGGCCACAGGTCGTACTTGACGTAGACCAGCGCCGCGGGGGAGAGCAGCCGCAACAGGCGGCGGGCGTTGCGCCGGAAATCCAAGGGCAGGTAATCGGCCACGATCAGGCCGGGCAGCCGTTCCCGCTCGCGCAGGACCCAGGGGATCGCGGAGGGAGAAGTCACCGTCAGCGCGCATTGAAACCCGCCGTCCAGCATCAGCCGCAGCACGGGAAGGGCCTGCAGCAACTCTCCCGCGCTGGCCACGTGAAACCAGACCAGTTTCCGCGCAGTGTCACGAGAGGACGCCCCCGCCTCCATCCGCCGCCACAACCCACGCCGCCCCACCCAGCCGGCCCGCAGTTTTGGGCGCCAAAACGCGGCGATCCAAATCAGGCCCAGGCCCAGGGGCAGTATCAAAAAAGAGTAAACGGTTCGCCAGAAAAATTGGAGCGCGGGGGAGGGTGGCATCAAGGACGGAAGAGGATTGAGAATAAATGAGGCATGGTTCTCTTGAACTATGATGACCCTATCCCTCCCCAACCGTAAGGGCAAATCGCCCGTTGCCACGGGAACCGGGGGAATCGTGACCAGGGGAATCGTGAGCCGGCGGAGCATCGCGCGTTTCATTTGAGCTTGCCCAGCACCACCTGCAGGGCCGTCTGGGGGGTGATCGCCTCCAGGCAGGCTTTTCGCCAGAGATGGCCGCAGCTTCCCTGCCCGGTGCGCGTACAGGGGCGGCAGGGCAACGGGCGTTCCAAAACCACGCTGCCGGGACGCACGGGGAAATAGCCCCATTCCCGGGTGGTGGGGCCGAAAAAAACCACCACGTCGCGCCCCACCGCCTCGGCGAGATGGCTCATGCCCGAATCGTTGCTCACCATCAGGCCGGTGCGGGCGGCGAACCAGGCCGATTCCAGGTGGCTGGTGCGCCCGGCCAGGTTCAGGGTGCGTTCCTCCAACCCTTCGCTCAGCGCGGCGGCCTCGTCGTCCCCCGGCCCCCCGAAGACCATCACGGCGCCGTCGGTGGCCTCCAGAAAACCTTCCAGCAGGGCGCGCCAGTGGGCCATTGGCCAGCGTTTCAGCTCCCAGGCCGCGACGGGTGCCATGCCCAACACGGGACGGCCCTCGGCCCGCCATCGGTTCACCCGTTCCAGCTCCGGGGCGAAGCGGCGGGCGGTTTCGGCATCGGCTTCCAGCCGGTGGAGGTGCAACTCGGTGCCCTGCCCGTCGTCTTCGATGCCGTAGGGAAGCAGCCCCGCCAGGAAATCCTCCTCCTTGCCGAAGTTCCCGGAAAAGGTGTTGCGCCGGAAATGCAGCAGCAGCATCCGTTGCCAGCTGCGTTTGCTGTAACGCGTGCGGGGCGCCCGCAGCAGGGCGGTCAACACCCGGCTGCGCAGGCTGCGGTGCACGTCCGCCACCAGATCGAAACCCTGCGCCCGCAACTCCCCGGCCAGCCGCAGCAGCCCGGCCAGTCCCGAGGCCCGCCGGAACCCGATCGCCCGCTCCAGGCGGGGATTGTCCCGCACCAAATCCAGGTGGGCCTCGGAGGTGAGAAAAGTGATGCGCGCGCCGGGATAGCGGTTGTGGATCAGCCGCGGCAGGGCGGTGCACTTCACCACGTCTCCCAGTGAGGAAAAGCGGATGATCAGGATGCGGGGATTGTCGTTTAGCTGGGGTATTGTATTTCCATGATCGGATGTGGAAAAAGCTCAAGGGTTGAAAAAGCATGACCCCAACCCATCGCGGCCGATGGTATTGGTGGAAAACCCGCGCCGTTTTCGCCTGCTCCCGATGGAATTTTCTGAATCAAGGCCGGAAATTCCATTGGATCAGCCTGTCTGTCCGGCCTCTTTCTCCCGCGGTGCCTCCCGAAGTGCGGCCCGCACTTTTTCCGGGGTGATGGGCAGGGAGGCGATGCGCACGCCCACGGCGTTGTAGATGGCGTTGGCGATGGCGGCGGGAGGCGGCACGTTGGGCGGTTCACCGATGCCCTTGGCCCCGAAAGGCCCGTCCACCGCGGGCTTTTCCACCAGCACCGTCTCGATATTGGGCAGGTCCAGCGCGCTGGGAATCTTGTAGTCCAGAAAGCCCGCGGTGGACGGGTTCCCCCGCGCATCGTATTTGAATCCCTCGCTGAGGGCCATTCCGATGCCCTGCGCGGCGCCGCCCTGCACCTGACCGTCGCAGATGGCGGGATTGATGGCGATGCCGCAATCCTGGACGGCCACGTAGCGCAGCAGCTTGACCTGCCCGGTTTCGGTGTCCACCTCCACGTCCGCCACATGGCAGGCGAACGACGGCATGCGGCTGAACGCCCCGGTGGAGCCATATCCGACGATGGGGCCCTGCTTCATCGAGGCCTGGGCCAGCAGTTGGGTCACGGACACCGTCCGCTCCGGCGCGCCCGCCACCCGCACCTGCCCATCGGCCAGTTCCATCCGCTCCGGCGTGGCGTCCAGGGATTCCACCGCCTCCTCGAACAACTGCTGGCGCACATGATTGGCCGCCTTGTAGACCGCGCCGCCCATGCTCTTGAGGGCCTGGCTGCCCGCGGAGATGGTGGCCGGGGGCGCGCTTTCGGAATCCAGGGTGCGGATGGTCACCCGCCCCATGGGCAGGTGCAGCACCTCGGCCAGGATCTGGGCCAGGGTGGTGTTGACCCCGGTCAGGTCCACCACCCCGGAGATGATGGAGGCCGAGCCGTCGTCGTTCATCTTGATCACCGCGCCGGAGGGAAAGCCGCCCACGTTCCAGTTGCCCATTCCCAGTCCCCGCCCGCGCACCGTTTTTGACCGCACCGCTCCAGATCCCGCCGTTCCCGGGCCCGCCGCTCCGGGCCGCACCTGGTTGGGATCGTAACCGGAAGCCTCCAGGGCGGCGTCGAGCGTTTCGATGGCGTTGACGCATTGCAGGGTCACGCCGGCCAGGTTTTTGTAATCCTGGGGCATCAGGTTGCGCCGGCGGAATTCCACCGCATCCCAGCCCATTGCCTCGGCGATGCGCTCGGTTTCCGATTCCAGCGCGAAGTTGGTCTGTGGCCCCCCCGGCGCGCGCATGGCGGCCGCGGCGGCCTTGTTGGTGTACATGCAGCGCACATGCACCCGCAGGTTGGGAATGGCGTAGGGGCCTTCGGCGAATTGGGGGATGCTGGCCGACATCAGCACGCCGCCCCGGGCGAACGCGCCGGAATCCAGCACCACCTCCATGGTGCGCGCCACCAGCCGCATGTCTTCCGAGACACCGGTCTTGATGGCGATGTGAAAGCCGGAGCGCGGTTCGGTGGCCATGAAATCCTCCGAGCGCCGCATCACCATCCGCACCGGCATGCCGCTCTTGCCGGCCAGGATGGCCGCGGCGGCCTCGTCGATCAGCGAAATTTTCCCGCCGAAGCCGCCCCCGATTTCCGTGGGCACCAGCCGCACCCGGTTCTGCGAAATGCCCATCACTTCCGCAACCGCGTTGCGCAGCCAAAAGGTGGTCTGGGTGGAGCTCCAGATGGTGTAGCTCTCGTCCGGGTTGTGGATGGCGAGGCAGCCGTGGGGCTCCATGTAGGCCTGATGGATCATCTCGGTGGTGTAGACCTGCTCGAACACCCGGTGGGATTCCGCGAAGCCCGCCTCCACGTCGCCCCGCTCCAGCATGTTCTCCGAACAGCAGTTGCCGCCGGCCGGCGCGGCCAGCGCCACCACCTCGTAGCCGTCCAAATCGGGATGCAGCAGGGGGGCGTCCGCCTCAAGTGCCCTCAGGCAATCGACGATGGGTTCCAGCGGTTCATACACCGCCTCGATCGCCTTAACCGCCTCGCGGGCGGTTTCCAGGGTGTCCGCCGCCACCGCGGCCACCCGGTCGCCCACGTAGAGCACGGTGCCGCCCTCCCGGGCCATGTAGCGCTCGTCACGGAGGTACTTCCCAAAACGCAGATCGGGGAAATCGGCCGCCGTGATCACCGCCCGCACACCGGGCATGGCTTCGGCCTGGGAAACGTCGAGGTGCGTCAGGCGGGCATGGGCGTGGGGGGAACGCAACACCGCCCCGTGCAGAATGGGGCCGCCCGGCTGGATGTCCTCGGCGAACGCGGCCCGTCCGGTCAGCTTTTCCACGGCGTCGATGCGGGGCAGGCTCTCCCCCACCGTCCTGAACTCCGGAGCGTCGATCCTGATCTGTTTCATGGAGTGTTCCTGAAGAGGGTTTTATCAGGCGTTGAATATTTTTGTACGGGTTCATTCCCCGCCGCTTGCGAAGAAAAAGAAGAATTTTCCATGGCCGATACCCGGTGGCTTGCCGCGGGGTCTTTCATTTCAGCGGTTTTGCAACCACATTGCCGGTCTTAAAAAATATGAAACCAACGCTGTCATTCTGAGCGAAGCGAAGAATCTTCCTTTGTTTCCACCCTGTCCCCCGGTTCGGGAGCAGTTCCTTCGTTCAGGACGACTTCGGGTGAAAATTATCATCGCTCACCGAAACCCGGGTCATTCCGAGCGAAGCGAAGAATCTTCCTTTGTTTACACCCTGTCCCCCAGTCCGGGAGCAGTTCCTTCGCTTCGCTCAGGATGACAAGACCTTTGAAATTCATCGAGGTGTCCATGTGTTCTGCAAACCTCAGGTTGCCTCGTCATCGAACCAACCCTGGCTTGAATCCACTCAAAATGGATTGAAGGACTCGATCAATAGGATTTTTCCTCTTTTTCCACTCCCCGGGATTTCCCTACCGATGCCCGTACTGCAGATCCGCCGCCAGCTTGACGGCTTTGACGATGCGGTCGTAGCCGGTGCAACGGCACAGGTTTCCCGACAGCGCCTGGCGGATGCGCGCCTCATCGGGTTGAGACTCGGCTTTCAGCAGGGCATGGGCCGAAAGCAGCATCCCCGGAATGCAGAACCCGCACTGGGAGGCCGCGGTCTCCAGGAAGGCCTGCTGAATCGGGGCCAGATGGGCCGGCTGGCCCAGGCCCTCGATGGTGGTCAGTTTGTGGCCCTCGGCCTCCACGGCGAAGATCAGGCAGGTGGTGACCGGCTGGCCTTCGAGCAACACAACGCAGGCGCCGCACTCTCCCTCCTCGCAGCCCCGCTTGGCGCCCGGCAAGGCGCAATGCTCCCGCAGAAAGGTGAGCAGGGAGGTGCGGGGTTCCACCAGGGCTTCGCGGAGCGCGCCGTTGACGGTCATGGAGAGCGGGATTTTCCGCGGGGCGCTCATGGGGTGTCCCCCTTGGCCGGCGCCGCCGCCCAACCCACCGCCCGCATGGCCATCACGCCGGCCATTTCCCGGCGATATTCGGCGGAGGCGCGCACGTCGGTGATGGGCTGGGCCGCGGTTTCCGCCATCTTGCCGATGTCCTCCAGCAAGGCCTCGTCCACCGGCCGGCCCAGCAGGGCGTCCGTTCCGGGCACGGACAAAACCGTGGCGCCGACAGCCCCCAGGGCGACGGTGAGGGAGGCCAGCCGTCCCGAGCCGTCGAGGGTCAGCGAGGCCGCCGCGTTGACCAGTGCGATGTCCATCGCGGAGCGGGTCAGCCGGGCAAAGGCGTTTCCGTGCGCGGTGCTCTCGTTTGCGGTGCTCTCGTTTGCGCCGCCTCCAGTTGGCGGCGGGGGAATCACCACCGCCGTCAGCACTTCCTCGGGCCGGAGGGTGGTGGAGCGGGGTCCGGCCCACAACGCCTCCAGCGCCAGGGTGCGGGATGCATTGCTCCCAGGGACTCCGCCGCCGGAGACCTCCACCTGGGCGCCGAACGCCAGCAACGGTGTGGCGGTGTCCGCCGCGGGAGAAGCGTTGCAGAGGTTGCCGCCCAGGGTGGCCCGGTTGCGGATGGGCGGCCCGCCGACCACGGCAGCCGCCGCGCAAAGGGCGGGCAGGGCGGCCCTCAATCCCTGGTGGCGCTCCAGGGCGGCCATGCGGGTGAGAGCGCCGATCCGCCACCCGCCGCCGGGAGTCTCCTCAATCCCCTCCAGGCCGGCAATCCGCTTCAGATCGATCACCGTGTCCACCGGCCCGGCGTGATGTTCCAAGGCCAGATGGAGGTCCGAACCCCCGGCCAAAAAGCGGCTTCGATCGGGGGCTTCCGCCATCAGGGCGCAAGCCTCGCCGAGTGTGGCCGGGGCGTGATAGCTGAAATTTTGCATGGGCTTCCCGCGTTGGTTCCGCTGGTGAGGGTGTCTTTGATCTATCTAAACCCGAGGGCCGGTACAAAGCAATGGTGGGCCAATTGGCGGCCCATTGCCATGGAATGGGGGAAATGGCATTTTAGCCCCAAGGCGGGGTCGCCCCGGGGGAAAAGGAGATAACGGCGCATCTTGCCAATTGCTCAAAGCGCCGGGACCATGGCAGCATGATGTGTTAACCTG
The DNA here is from genome assembly GCA_022573975.1 of SAR324 cluster bacterium. Lineage (GTDB taxonomy): Bacteria > SAR324 > SAR324 > SAR324 > JACQKK01 > JACZSY01. Next base: position 11,885 of record JACZSY010000047.1, read on the forward strand.
AGCGGCCATCTTCCCGGGGGCAGGCCCCACCGTACCGCCAATCCTGACACTCTTGAGCGAACAGCAGGCATGAACGACCGATACGATCACCTTGAAATCGCGGCCCGCTGGAGCCGGCAATGGGAAAGTGACGGCCTGGACGAGTTCCAGCCCGATTCGGAGCGCCCCAAATTCTACTGGTTGACCATGTTGCCCTATCCTTCCGGCGACCTGCATATCGGGCATTGGTACGCCATGTCCCCTTCCGACGCGGGCGCCCGCTTCAAGCGGATGAACGGTTACAACGTCTTCTTCCCCATCGGGTTCGACGCCTTTGGGCTGCCGGCGGAAAACGCGGCCATCCGCAGCAATACCCACCCCAAAAAATGGACCTACGACAACATCGCCAAGATGCGGGGCCAGTTGCGCCACATGGGGGCCATGTGGGCCTGGAAAAACGAGGTCCTCTCCTGCGAACCGGATTACTACAAGTGGAGCCAGTGGGCCTTTCTCAAATTTTACGAGATGGATCTGGCCTACCGGGAATTTTCGCCGGTGGACTTTTGCCCTTCCTGCAACACCACCCTGGCCCGGGAGCAGGTGATCGGCGACGACCGGCTGTGCGAGCGTTGCGAGACGCCCGTGGTGCGCAAGGCGTTGAACCAGTGGAAGTACCGCATCACCAAATACGCCGACGAATTGCTGGACTTCAGCCAAATCGACTGGCCCGAAGCGGTGGTGACCATGCAGACCAACTGGATCGGCCGCTCCGAGGGAGTGGAGTTCGAGATGGGCATCCAGGGTCATGAGGGGAAATCGATCCGGGTCTTCACCACCCGGCCGGACACCATTTTCGGCATCAGCTTTTGCGTGCTTTCCCCCGAACACCCCCTGGTGGAACAGATCGCCACCCCCGCGCGGCGCGAAGCGGTGGATGCCTACCGGGAGAAGGCCGGCCGGATGACCGAGATCGAGCGGATGGCCGAAACCCGGGAGATGGACGGCGTGTTCACCGGCGCCCATGCGGTCAATCCGATCAACGGCGAAGCGGTGCCGGTCTGGATCGCCGATTACGTGCTGATGGGCTACGGCACCGGCGCCATCATGGCCGTCCCCGCCCACGACTCCCGCGACAATGTTTTCGCCAGCCGCTATGGGCTGCCCATTCCCGAGGTGATCCGCCCCGTGGATGGATCGCCCGTCAAGGAAGGCGAAACCTATGCGGCCAAGGAAGGCTCGGTGATGGTCAACTGCGCCCCCGAATTCGAAGGCCTGGTCTGGCCGGAGGGTTTCGAGAAGGTTGCCGCGGCATTGGAGAAGATGGGGCTGGGGGAAAAAACCGTCAACTACCGGTTGCGGGACTGGCTGATTTCGCGGCAGCGGATGTGGGGCACCCCCATCCCCATCATCCATTGCCCTGCCTGCGGCATCGTCCCCGTTCCCTACGAACAACTGCCCGTGGTGCTCCCGGACGACGCGGTCTTCAAGCCCACCGGAGAATCTCCCCTCAACGATCACGAGGGCTTTCTCAAGGTGGACTGCCCAACATGCGGCGGGCCGGCCAAGCGGGAAACCGACACCATGGACACCTTCATCTGCTCGTCCTGGTACATGTACGCCTATCTTTCGCCCTATTGGAAAGCGGGAGAGACCATCTCCGGGGAGCACCCGCCCTGGGATGACAAGGTGCTGGAAGACTGGCTGCCGGTGGATCAATACACCGGAGGCATCGAGCACGCCATATTGCACCTGCTCTACCTGCGTTTTTATGCCCGGGCCCTGGCCGATGCCGGCATGATGCCTTATCGCGAACCGATCAAGCGGCTGTTCAACCAGGGCATGATCCTGGGAGAGGACAACGAAAAAATGTCCAAATCCCGGGGCAATGTGATCAACCCCGACGACCTGGTGGAGCGTTATGGAGCGGACACGATGCGCTGCTACCTGATGTTCATCGGTCCCTGGGACCAGGGCGGCCCCTGGAACTCATCGGGCATCGAGGGCGCCCACCGCTTCATCCTGGACGTGTGGCAGTTGGCCACCGCGGCGGGTGGGAGCGCGGCTTCACCCGCTCCAGTTGGGGAGGAACTGGAGAAATCGGCCAGAGAGGTGTCCAGGCTCCTGCACCAGACCCTGAAAAAGGTGAGCGAGGATTACGCCGCCTTCAAATACAACACCCTCATCGCCGCCATGATGACCCTGCGCAACCGCCTCAAAAGCGAGCGGAAGCGCCTGCTGGGCCATCCCGTTTGGGAAGAAGCCATCGAAACCTTGATCTTGATGATGGCACCCATCGCTCCATTCATCTCCGAGGAATTGTGGCAACGCCGTCATCCAGGCGCCTCGGTGCACCTTCAATCCTGGCCGGTGCATGACCCCGAAAAGGCCGCGGTCGAGGCGGTGACGCTGGTGATTCAAATCAACGGCAAGGTGCGGGCGAGATTGGAAATTCCGGCGGACACGGATCCCGCGCAACTGGAAACGCTGGCCATGGAACAACCCAAGGTGCGTGAAGCCTTGAAGAACAAAACCGTCCGCAGGGTGATTCCGATAGGGAACAAGCTGATAAACATCGTCGCCGCCTGACGCCGGCCACCGGCTGGCGAAATGCTCCGGCCGGATCGGCCCGGCGCGCCCTTCATGGATAGCCCTCAAGGAAACCACCCATGGATTCACGCCCATCGCCGCCTCCCGGGGAACACAGCGGGACCCAGGCCGGAATGCACCGGCGGGGCCTGGGCGGGATAATCAAGACCGTTATCGATCGGCGCAAAATCCTGATGATCGTCGCCTTGCTGGCCGTGTTCGGGTCTTCCTCGATCCCCTTTGAGCGGCCGATGTGGTTTCAGGGGTTCGACAAGGGATTTCACCTGATGGAATATCTGGCCGTCGGTTTGGTGCTGTTCAACCTGATTACCAGCGGGTTCCGCCGGGTTTCATGGACAGGACTGGCGTTGGGGTATGCGTGCCTGGCCGCCATCGGGGCCGTCGACGAATTCTATCAGTATTGGATTCCAGGCCGCACCCCGGACCGCGCCGATTTTTTTTATTCCGCGGCGGGCGCGGCTTTGGCGCTGGCCATCACGGCGATCGCGGGTTTCCTGATCGCCCGCAACGGCCGCAAACAAGGCCTGCCCAAATCGTAATGGGCGCTTTTCGAGCCGGAAATGAATTTTCCGCCGAACCCCTCGCTGCTTCCAGCCCCGCCGGAGTTCCCATTCCGCCGCCTGCTTTTGGCCGGTTTTTTTAAACGCACCGAAATTTTCAGCGCAATCCTCGGCGCAATTCCTACCGCACCGAGGCCACCACCCTGGCGAAGAGGACGTCCAGTTCCGCGGCCATCGCATCGAGGCCGGGATGGCCGTAGGGCTTGAACACCACCGAGGGTTTCCGGTAGCGCACGGTGACCCGGCCGCCGGGCGCTTCCACGATATAAAGCCGGATCGGGGCCTCGTATCCGGCGTCCACGTTCGCCTTCAGCATGCGCACGGCGAATCGGGGGGCGAACAGGCCCCACACCTGGTTCCCCGGAATTTTCACCCCGATGGCGGCGGCTCCCCGTTGCGCGCTGGCGCGATTGACGATGCCGAGACGGTTGCGTTTGGCCGCCGCTTGAAGCGTTTTGAGGGTGGCCTGAAAATCGAGCCTCGACTCCACTTTGATGAATGGAGGGGTTTGCCCAAAGGCGATGCCATGGTGCGTGGCAGGTAAAAACAGCATGGCCGCCAACAGGAAAGGGGCCAGCAGGCGGGGAATATTCCGTGTCATCGCAAGGTCTCCTTGGAGGGTTGGGCGTTGTTGTAGCAATAGCCCATGGCCGGATGGCGATCCGTAAGGGGGCGGACAAATCATAGGGTCGTGCCTCGGTTGGAAAAAATTTGATGCCTATTCCTTTGGCTCCGCAAAAATAGGCGTATTAAAAATAAATGCCTATTCCATTGCCACAGCAAATACGGGTTTATGATAAATGAATTCAATGGTTTATTCAGGAATCAGCCCCTCAGCCCGAAAAACGCGGTATTTGGCGGCCTCGTTTTTTCATATCCGGTGCGCGAATCCCACCCAAAAGCACCTCACCCCCTGACCCCCTCTCCAAAAGAGAGGGGGAAATCCGTTGTATCAACAATGAAATAACATAAGAACGCCCCTCTCTTTTGGAGAGGGGCAGTCCCGGACACGGTGTTTGTGGCCGGGGCGGGGTGAGGTGCGGCGTGGATGAACACATTCCCCGTTTTCCAATTCAAACAATTTTGCTGAGCTAAGGGAATAGGCATTTAAACCTTTTCCAAAAAACCAGATCCGAGAACGTTCGCCACTTGGAACGCGCATCCGATTATCTTTTCTGTTATGCCATCCAATCGGCGTTCATCGGCGTTCATCGGCGGTTTTTTTAAAACCGGGTTGATTTTACGCTTTTGCCCTGCAATCCCGTAGCCAGCGGAAAGGCGGAGAGAATAACGCGGAGATCAAAAAGCGAATATCAAATAGCGTAGAGGAAAAGCGGAAATCAAAAGGCCAAAAGCACCCTGCGTTCCACCTGATCGGCGAAGGCCTTCAGCACATCGGCGAGTCCCTCGTCCCGGATGGCGGTGGTCTCCACCACCGTCGCGGCATGAAAACGCCGCACCGATGCGGAGAGCGGAGCGCGGGAAATCAACGTCCTTCCGTTGCGGGCATCGAATAAGGTGAGCGTGCCCTGAAGCGTATACCCGAAGACGCGGTCCGATCCGAGGGCCGGGTCGAGCGCACGGGTGGTCTCGAATCGGGTCAGGTCGATCCGCAACTCCAGGTCGCTTTTTCCCGGGTTGCGGAGGCGGATGTTGGCGTGACCGGAAAACCTCCGCTTCAACAGGGCATGCAGACGCGCGTCCAGTTCACCGGAGCCGGTGAGATTGTTGACCGGCGCCAGGCCCAGGGAGCGGGCGCCGGCGGGCAGGCCCGGACGTTCCTGTTGATAGCCGCAGCCAACCGCCAGCAAGGATGCCGCGAAAAAGAATGCCGCAAACCACGGTGCTGCAAACCCTGGTGCCGCAAACCACGGTGCCGCCATCCGCCACAGGCCGGCCGGAGCGGCGCCGGCCCTGGCCTTTTCTTGAGCGACGATTGGCGTTTTCATGACCCATCCATACCGCACCTTGGTCTTCGATTGCATCAACACGGTGCTGCTCCCCAATCCCCAGCGTCTTCCCCGGCTGGTGGTGGATGGCAAGGAGGTGACCTCCACCGCTCCCCTGTTGATGGAGCGCGTGGCGGCGCACCTGCCCGGACTCCCCACCGAGGAGGTGCATCGCGCCATGCGGCGGGCATGGCGCTGGGCGGAGGAACAACGGGGGCCCGAGTTGCGGGAAATCCCCGCCACCTTGCGCTTCCGGCGCCTGCTGGACGAGCTGGGACTCCAACATCTGGGGGAACCCCTGGCTGGGGAACTGCTGGCCGCCCACATGGCCGCGGTGACCGGATGCTACGATCTCCCGCCCGCCCACAGGCAGGTGCTGGCCCAATTGAAAGACCGCTTCCCGCTGGCCCTGTTTTCCAATTTCGATCACCGGCCGTCCCTGCTGGCCAAGCTGGAGGCCGAGGGCATCGCCGATTGGTTCGACCCGCTCATCATCTCCGATGGCCTGGGCTATCGCAAGCCCGGGGCGGCCGCGTTTTCGCTGGCCCTGGATTTGTTGGGGGAGTCCCCGGAGCAGGTGCTGATGGTGGGCGACTCCCTGGAGGACGACGTCGCCGGGTGCCATGGCGCGGGCATCGACATTGCCTGGATCAATCCCCGCGGAGCGCCGGTGCCGGAATCGGCGTCACCGCGTTATGTGCTGGCCTCCATCACCGGCCTCCCCAAGCTGCTGGCCTCTTGAGGGCCGCTGTTTCCTGTTGACAAAAAGGTGGATAACCCTCCGGCCCGCGGCCCGGTGCTTGAAGCCTCGACTCCCGGCCTTCCCCCCTCTCCATCCCTTCGGCAAGCTCGGCACAGGCTCGCTGGAGAGGAGAAAAGTGTCGTATTTACAATGATATGGCAAAGAAAGTCACCCCCTTCTCCATACGCCGTTTAAAAACGCCGTGGAGAGGGAGGCGTGGGGGATGAGCCTTGGTGGCAATACCCGAAACCACCCAAATCACAGCCGGGAAAATCCCTCACCGGCCTTGTGGACGCCCTGGGCGTCCCAGCCCGTGGGGGGAGGAAAACAGGCCGGGCAGGTGGGGCGCCTCGCCAAAATCGGATTTTTCCCGGCGGAACGATGATTCCAGCTGTTGGCCGGGTTGTAACCGCCCGGCCCCAGGGTTAAGCTTGAACACCGCACCCGGCGCCGCCGGAGGCGATGCCGTCAACCACCTGCCATTGGACAGCCATGCCAATCGTCGTCAGCAACCGGCGCAGGATTTTTTACCGTTATGAGGGGGAAAAGGGGGCCTATCTCCTGCTGCACCACGGATTGCTGGGGTCTCATCTGGACTGGTACGACGCGGGCTATGTGGATGCGCTGGCCAAAAATTTCCGGCTGATCCTTCCCGATGCCCGAGGCCATGGCCGCAGCGATCGTCCGCCAGCCCCGGAGGACTACCGGATTGAGCAATTCGCGGACGATGTAATCGCCATCATGGAGGAACTTCAGATCCGCAACCTTCATTTTTTCGGATATTCCTTCGGCGCCATGGTGGGCATGGAGTTGTTGCTGCGGCATCCCGAGCGCGTTCGAATCACCATGATGGCGGGGGAATCCCCATTCGTCACCGAGGGCTTGCAGGCGGAATGGCGCGAAACGGCCGGCCGCATCCGCTCCGAAGGGCTTTCCGCCGCGATGACGCGGATGCACGGCGAGCGGCGCCTGTATTCGGCAATGCGAAAGGAGGAAGCCGAGGGAGAGCAACAGGCCGCCCTGGCCTTGCTGGAGGCCCTGGAGGCCCTGCCTGTCCGCGAATCCCAGCAGCGGCTCTCGGTCAATTCGCCGGTGGCCCTGTTCATCGGGGCCGAGGACCGGGCCGCGGTGCGGGTTCAGGAAGCCCGCAAGGCCATCCACCGCGCCCGTTTCGTATCCATTCCCAACCAGGATCACATCGGCTTGTTCACCGAGCGCGAGTCCTTGTTGGCCGAGGTGTTGCGCCTGGTCCGCTCCGGCAAGCGGAACGGGGACTCCGCTCCAGGGGGAAAATCGGGCGCCCGGAACGAGCGGAATTCCGGCAAGCATGATGACTCGGCCGCCCCCTCAGGGGCCATGCCGGCTTCCGCGCCGGGCGCGGATGAATCCCGGGGCGCTTCCGCCGAAACCAACCCGGAACCGGAGTCATCCCCCGCGCAACAGGAAGCGGCGCGGCAGGAAGAAACACCACAAGAAGGAACACCGCCCATCGCCGATTCCGGGCACGATCCGGCCGAGGCCCATCAACACCGTGACGATCCGATTGAGAAATTCGATCCGAATCCGGGTGACCCGGCCGAGGCCGGCCCGGGCGCGTCTCGGGAGACGCCGCTGGAGCCACCCGGGGAAGACACACGGGACGCTTCGTCCGAAGCCGAAAGGGGTCTGGAGGATGGCGCTCCGAATGCGGAGGCCGGGAAGGAGTGAGGCATCGCCCCGGCCTGTCCACCCCGAGAGGGGAACGGGGGGGGTATCAGATGTTTCCCATGTATTTGACGCGCTGATCGGGAGGGACGATCTCGTTGATCTTGCACCCGAATTTTTCGTTGACCACCACAACTTCCCCGCGGGCCACCAGCTTGCCATTGACCAGCATATCGAGGTCGTCCCCCACCAAGCGGTGCAATTCGATCACCGACCCTTGACCGAGCGTCAACAAGTCGCTGATCAACATCTTGGCGCGGCCGACTTCGAAGGTGACGTGCAGCTTGATATCCAGCAGGAATTCCAGGTTGACGGTCTGCTCCTCCGACAGATCCATGGCCGGCAAGGCAGGCGGCGGCGGTTTCTCCACCCCATCCGCTCCCCCTCCCAGGGCCTCCTCCGGTTCGCCGCCCGCGCCGGCGGCTTCCGTGTCTCCACCGCCCCCTTCCGATTCGTCCAACATGGACTGCAACTCGGCATCCAGGTCCAGGCTATCCCCGCCGGACGAGGAGTCCTCGCCCTTCCCGGCATCCCCCAGGCCGTCCAGGTCGGCTGCATCCAGACCGCCGGCGTCCTCATCTCCACCCCCGGCGTCCTCGTCTCCGCCGGCGTCGTCCAGGCCGCCCAGATCGATTCCCGCGTCCTCGTCTCCGCCCGCGGCGTCGTCCAGGCCGTCCAGGTCAAAGGAGTCGTCGGATAGATCCAAATCCTCCAGGTCCTTGTCCAGATCTTCAGTCATATCTTGTCATTGGTGAAACGTTCGGTGAACGGCGCCGATTTCAGAGCCAGTGCCTGAAACCGGATAATAAACGAAAACAATAAATTTTCCCACCAATTTCTCCCGTTCGATGGATGGGTCCGGGGCGGCGGAACAGCCATCTTCGCGCCAAGCCGGGTTGTCACCAGTCTTTTCATGCAATAAAAAAGCCGCCCGCGGTCCCACGGGCGGCTGGTGCGGTGGGTGAGGACTCCCCCTAATTGAACGGAGTACCCTCTTCGCGTAAGGAGAGATTGGTAAAATTGGTGAATTGGGGAAAGAATGCGAGCCTTATCGGCTTGCTGGTGATGGGACCGTTGCGGTGTTTCGCAATGCTGATTTCCGCGATGCCCTGGTCTTCCGTGTCTGGGTGGTAGACCTCGTCGCGGTAGATGAATATAACCAGATCCGCATCCTGCTCGATCGTTCCAGACTCGCGCAGGTCGGACAGGTGGGGACGTTTGTCGG
>JACZSY010000048.1 GCA_022573975.1 SAR324 cluster bacterium
TAATGCAAGCCTGAGGGCCAATAACATCATCGGTGGAGCCGACGCCAGGAAGGCGTCAATCGCCTCGTCGGGCCAGGGCTTGTGACCCGGTCCCATTTTGAGCTTCTTGATCCCCACCGCCGGGTTGTCGGGCCTGTAATCCCTATCTATCGCGAAGGCCAGGACGACACGCAATACGGCCCTTCCTCATGCCCTTCGCACAAATCGCATTTGACCACCTTGCCGCTATCTGGGTGGTAGACCACCGTGCCGTAAGGGCAGGCGATGGTGCACACCTTGCACCCCACGCACACATCGTCCAACAACACCTTGGCGCCGGTTTCGGTGCTCTCGATGATGGCCTCCACCGGGCAGGCGTGCATGCACCACGCTTCCTCGCATTGCAGGCAGGCGTAGGGGACGTTCTTGTTTTCATCTTCCATGATGAAAATTCGAATCCGCGACAATTCCACGTTGAAAGCGCCCGTATGCACGGCGGAACACGCCAACTCGCACTGATGGCATCCGGTGCACTTCTCGATAATGAAATTCAAGGCTTTTGCCATGACCGTTTCCTCAATCCACCCCTGATATCGATGCGGCCGGCGCCGGTAACACCGTTCCGTTGCGGAATCATCCGTCACGAACCTGCTGTCACGATCGCCGGACGGTGGATTCCCTTTCCAGGGGGCGAATCACCCCGCATTCCCACAACCCTTTTCGTCATCGTCATACCGCCAATCCGGCACCGGTCCGAACATGGCGAAAACCCTCCAATCCTGCCGGAAATGTTTATTGAACTTTGAGGTTATACCCAAAAGCCCGGCGAGTTGCAATTGGATTGTTCCGCCAATCCCCGGGCGCCCTCCAACGCCGCTTCGCGCACAGCAAAACAATACCGCGAAACAATACCGCGAAACGATACCGCAAAACGATACCGCAAAACGACACTGGCCCGCCGCGGCGGTTCCAGGCAGGAGCCGCCAAGGGAGCAATAATTTTTCACATCTCCGTTAAATGAGCAAGGAAAAAACGTATTTGGGCCGGGGCGGCTTTGAATGACAAAAAGCAAAGGCCATGGAAGGCGTATGGGGTTCGATAGGGTATTTCCGGCAAATCGGGCGGTTTGGTCCGGGCCTGGGAATCCGTATCGAGTACGGCAATTGCATGGCAGGGATGTGGTGGCCCGCTCACCGAAGGACGGTGGAAGCATCCGCACGGGCCTCCGCGATGAAAATTCACGGAATCGAAATTTGCTGAAATTGAAACGGCCTGAGTTTTCAGGGCCTGCATCGGCGCCGCCGGACGACCGGCCTGAAGATCTGGACCCCTCACCATGAACACCGCCGAACCTTCCCCTTCCGGCCGCTCCAGCCTGCTTTCCCGGCTGCGCTCCTGGATATTTTCTCCCTGGCGGGGATTGAGGGAATCCATGCGGCGCAGCCTGGAGTTGGCCGAGCCGTTCATGGTCGCGGCGGGCCTGCTGGGGCTGCTGGGCCAGCCAGTGTTCCACCTGGTGTGGCGGTTTGGATTTCCCCAACCCTACGAGAACCTGACCCTGCGGATGGTTGCGGGGCTGAGTTGCCTGCCGTTGATCCTGCGCAACCATTGGCCGCCCCGATGGGAAGGCGCCCTGGGGAGTTACTGGATGATGGCGGTGTTTTTCAACCTGCCTTTCCTGTTCTCATTTTTCTTGTTGCAAAACGCCCTGTCCCAGGTCTGGGTGTTTTCGGTGATGGGCGGCATGTTTTTCCTGACCTTCCTGGTTCGCCTGGAGATGGCCGTCATTTTGTTTTTCAGCGGCACGGCGCTGGCCTATGGGGTGCATGCCGGCCTTTCTCCCCAGCCGGTGGCCCTCCGCGACTACCTTCAGGTGCTGGTGTTGAGCCTGTTCCCCATGCTTTTCGGGGGCGTGGTGAATTACCAACTGCTGCGGGCCAGGGAGTTGCAGCGGGCTTTCGAGGTGCGCCTGCGCAAGATCACGGTGGAGAACGCCAACCTGGTCAAGGAGCAGAACCAGTTGTTGAGCCGGTTCGTCAGCAATTCCATCATCACCCGGCTGCGCCGGTTCCAGTCCCTCTACGGGTTGGAGGAGGCCCTGCACCGGATGACCCGGCAGGAAAAACGCTTCTGCGCCATCATGCAGGCCGACGTGCGAAACTTCACCAAGATGTTTGGGCAGGACTCGGAGTTCGAGGTGGCCCGGCTGATTCACCGCTGCTTCGCCGGGATTTCCGAGGTGGGTCAGGACCTGGCGGTGATCAAGCCGGTGGGGGATTCCATATTCGTCTATATCGACGAGGAGGGCGGCCGGGAGAACGCCGTGCATCACATCCTGGCCCTGGCCATCACCTTCGTGCAATCCGTGGAGCGCATCAATCGCACGCTGAAGGAGGATGCGGGGAAGGGCCTCAACTTCGGCATCGCCGTGCATGCGGGAGAGGTCATCTATGGCAACCTGGCGGCCGATACGCTGATCGACCCCACCATCATCGGCATCGCCGTCAACAAGACCGCCCGGCTGGAGGAACTGACCAAACAGCCCCGCATCGCCGAGTTGGCGGGCCCCAACGCCATCCTGCTTTCCGAGCAAATCGCCTTCTACGCCGCCAATTTCATCAAGGGAAAACACCTGATCCCCCTCCCCCTGGCGGAAATGGGGCTGACCTTGAGGGATTTCCCCGAGGAGACCATGGTCTATGCGCTTCCGGCCCGCCACATCGCGAAGTACGTGGCCCAGGCCGAGCAAAAAATCAGCGACAAGCGCCAGGGCCTCGTGCTGGTTCCGGAGCGGATGTCGGCCAACCGGCATCAAGGCGTACCCTATTTCTACGAATCCCAGGGGACGGGCGCCAACACAAGCTGGCGCGCCATGATCGACGTCTCACTGCTGCGGCCGAAAACGGTCACCCATTACGCCCAGCATGCCCTGGACGACCTGGAGTACGAGATCAATTACATGGATGGCCAGTGGTTGATCATTTCCACCGCCCCCTCGCCGGGCGAGTACGACGAGGTGGAGATGGAATCGCGCATCCTCCGCATCATCGACGGACTGGAAGCGGCATCGGGGGGAGGATAGGGACGCGGCGTTCCTTTCCCACCCAACCGGCAGCCCAATAGCCGCCTCGATCGCACCAGGAGAACCCACCCGGAGAACGCACCCGGAGACGGGCCGAAGACCGGAGCGGCCCGGCGCGCTCCCGCAGCAAAAGCCGCGACGCCGCCCACCTCAGGCGCTCTGCCTGAGCGCGGGTTCCCCCGCGGGCGATTTCCGCTTTTTGGTGGAGCTCCACCCGTACAGGCCCACCTCGTGGCGGATGGCGCCGCAGACCGCCGCGATGCGCTCCAATTCACCACGGGTCAGCGAAGAATTGACGGAAAACCGGATCAGGGAGCGGTTTTTCGCGGTGGCCGGCGCGCAGAACACCGAGCCGAAGATGCCGTGGCGCTCCAGGGCGTCCCGCAGCACCATCGTGTTGGCTTCCGCACCCGCCACCAGGGAGACGATCTGGCATTGGCTGGCTTCCACGTTGTAATCCAGCGCGGCCAGGCGGGCGCGAAGGAACTCGGCGTTTTCGGCCAGGGCTTCGCGCCGCCACCCTTCTTCCGCGATCACACGCAGGGTGGCCAGAAAGCCCGCCGCCTCCTGGGGCAGGATGCCCGAGCTGAAGATGGCCGGGCGCGACTCGAAGCGGAAATACTCCATGTTCCGCGCCGATCCGGCGACGATGCCGCCCCGCGAGGCGAAAGCCTTGGAGAGGCTGGCGGTGCGGAAATGCACCCGGCCGGAAACTCCCAGCTGGGCGGTCAGTCCCTCGCCCCGCGCGCCGAATACGCCCAGGGAGTGGGACTCGTCCACCACCATCACGCAGCCATGGCGGGCGGCGGCATCGGCCAGCGCCACCAGGGGGGCGGTCTCCCCGCTGGTGCTGTACACCGCGTCCACCGCGACCACGCCCGGCCCGTGGCGCGCGGCCATCCGATCCAGCGAAGCCGGGTCGTTGTGCCTGAAGGGACGGGCCGTGGCGCCCGCGCTGAGGATGCCCTCCCAGAGCGAGGTGTGGGCCTGCATGTCGATGTAGACCGGCGTCTCCGCACCGGCGATGGACTGGAGCAAACCCACGTTGGCGTTCCAACCCGATTGGCAGGTGACGACGTCCCCCGCGCCCATCAACGCGGCCAGTTCGGTCTCGAAACGGCGCAACGCATCGTCCCCCTGCCGGAACACGTCCGAGCGCAGGATGCCGCGCCCATTTTCCCGCAGGGCACGCACCTGGGCCTCGACGATATGGGGATGATCGGTCAAGGAGAGGTAATCGTTGGTGGACAGGATCAGGTCGTTTGGCCCCGGCCGGCGGCCCTTCATGATGTGCCCGCCCCGCCAGTCGCCTTCCACGCGGTGCTGGAAATACCCGCTCACCCGGTCGGACAAAAAGGCCGGTTCAAGCGCATGGAAAGTGGAAGGTGGTTGATCAAGTGCTGACAATCCTTCGTTTTCGGGAGAAAACTGACTTTGAATAGACATTGCAAACCCCTGGAATAAAAATAAGCATAACCCGATATCCTTGGGCGGAAAACGCGAGTCCTTTCGCGAAAGGTTTACCTGAAAGGCAAAGGCTTTGGTTTGCTCCTCCTCCCGAAAAGAAGCAATGTCAAAGTAAACCTTTTTCAGAAAAAATCAATATTATAAACAGAACGAAAGAGACGGGGAAATTCCGGCGCGCCAATCCTCCTGATTTAACCATAAGGCTCACGATGCAACGATTGGGTTTTTATGTTTTTCATACCGAAGGAAATAAAACTTTTCCGGCAAGGCAAAACAGATCCCATATCACTGATAAAACACAAAAAGCGGCGCATCCTCCACGGCCCTGGGCTGGCATCGAATCGGAGATCGGAAAAAGGAAAATGGACCCTGGCGGGAAGGGTGGGGGCGCATCCGCAATAAATTACGGGATGGTGTGAAGGGGATTAAGGGCGGAATGCGATTTTTCCTCGCCTGTCAGGATATGCGGGCGATGCCGGCATCAAGGGGAAGCCGGCCGGCCGTTTCTTCGCGGAAACAGCCTGGCGAAGACGCCGCTGGGAACCTGGAACCTGAAACCCAGTTCCGGAAACCCCATATTCTTGGCGATCCTATTCCTCTGCCGATTCCCTGTTGCGATCAAAATCGAAATGAAATTCCAGCTTACAGTTTGAAAATGCGCTCGGCGTTGCCATGGCGGATCAGTTCTTTTTCCGCTTCGGGAATGTCCAGTTGGGAGATTCTGTCCGCGCAGCCCTGCATGTCCCCGATGTTGTGCGGGAAGTCGCTGCCATAGATCAGCCGCTCCGGCCCGGCCAGGTCGTAGGCCAGCTTGAGGGCGTTGGTCTCGTAACAGACCGTGTCGTAATAGAGCCGGCCGAGATAGTGGCTGGGAGGATGGGGGGTGTGGGCGCGCACGTCGGGAATGAGACGGTGGCACTGGTCGAAACGCCCCACCAGGAAAGGCAGGGTGGCCCCGGCGTGGGAAATCACCAGCGGCCAGTCCGGGTTGCGCTCGAACACGCCGCCGAGGACCATCCGCAGCGTGGCCAGGGTGGTGTCGATCATGAAGCCCAGGGCCGCGATCATGCCATAATCGCCGATGCGCATATCCGCATCGCCGGGGGGCACGGTGGGGTGCATCAGCGTGGGCAGGCGGCGCCGGTTGAGCTCGTTCCAGACCGGCTCGAAGCGGGGATCGTCCAGGGGAACCCCGTTGACGTTGGCCAGGATGATCACCCCCACCATTCCCAGCCGGTCCACGGCGCGCTCCAGTTCGGCCAGGGCCAGATCGGTGTCTTGCAGGGGAATGCTGGCCAGTCCCCGGTAGCGGCCGCCGCTGTTGGCGCAGACCTCGGCCAGGTGATCGTTCATCATCCTGGGCAGGGTTTCGGCCAGTTCCCCCTCCGCCCAGTAGCAGTTGGGGCAGGTGTAGGAGAGCAGGCCGATTTTCAACCCGGCGGCGTCCTCGGTTTCGGCCCGGGCGGCGGGGTCGAACATGGGTTCGGTGAGGGTCATGAAACGCGCCCCGTTCCGGGTCACCACCTCGCGTCCCTCGGCGTCGCGGGCGCGGCCATAGACGTTTCCGCCCTGGGAAGCCAGCAGGTCCATGAAGGCGTGGGAAGAAATATGCGTGTGTACGTCGATCAGGTTCACGGAAGGTCTCGCATCGAGGGTTGTCGTTGTGAATCTTTTTGCACGGCTCAATTCCGCGGCGCTTGCGGCGAAATGGAAGCTGGAAGTTCGATGCCTCGCTGCTTGGGGCAAGGTCATTCATTTTCAGCGGAACAGCAGGGATGACCCCCGGGTGTCCGCGAAAATAGGGCGGACAGTATCCCTGGCCGGTATTATTTCGCCGCCGCTTTCAGCAATCCGGCCTGCGCGCGATTCATCCCGGCGGTCCACAGCCCCAGTTCGCGGTAGGCCTTCACGGCGCCGGGATGATAGGGAATGGTCACGTTCAGCTTGACCATGCGCTTGCCGGAAAAGGCGCGGAAGGGCCGGGCGGCGCCCCGGAGTTCCTTTTCATTGTGATAGAGCGCCTTGACCACCGCGGAGACGGCGGCCTCGCTGAGGTGCCTGCCGGTGACCAGGAACACGTCGGAGGCTTCGACGGTGATGTTTTCGCGCACCCCTGGGGCGGCGCCCTTTTTCACCGCCACCGGATAGGCGCCGGGCATCGCTTTTTGCATGGCCTGGATATTCCGGGGGCCGGTTTCGATGCTCAGGAAGCGCACCCCGCCCGCAATGGCGGCGTCGGCCTCTCGCGCCTTGTCCGCGCCGAGGGTGAAGAAAGTGGCGTCCACCTTGCCTTCCATCAGCGCCTGGGCGCCCGTGATCGCATTGGCGGTGGGCACCATTTTGACGTCCTTCCAGCGTAGCCCGCCATTGGCCAGGATGGAGGTGGCGTTGTACCGGATCGCCAGTTGGGCCCTGAAATCGCCGGCCACCCGCTTCCCGCGCAAATCGGCCAGCGTGCGGATGGAGGAGCCGTTGCGAACCAGCGCCGCCACCCGCAGCGTGAACAACACCGAGGCCAGTCTCAGCTTCGGGGTGGCCAGGAAGGGCTTGAGGCCACGATAGGCCATGCGCGCATCGTTGGCGTTGTTGACGCCCAGTTCCAGCTCGCCGTTGTTGATCAGCGGCAGCACGATGCCGGGTCCGGCATAGGGCTGCACCCGCGCCGGAACGGGCAGGTGCTTGCTCAACACTTTGCCCAGCGCGCTGCCGGCGGCATAAAAAATGGAGCCCTGCGGGTCGGCGCCGATGCCAAAGCCGCGCGGCATGCCCTGCCCCCAAGCCATCGGATGGAGGGCCAGCAAGAGGATCATCGCCGGCAGCAAAACGGGTAGCGGGAAGTGTCTCTTCACCTTCGTTTCCATCTCCTTTCGAGCGCAAAAATTTTTCTTTCGGATGGGTCCAAACCGCGGAAATCGAAAGGTCCAGGCCTTCGTAACAAACCCCGCCACAATAGGCAAACCGGCCTTTCACCGGCTCCCTGAACCCCGCCCCCGCGTCCGGCTCCCCGCCCCTGAAAAAGAAGCGGAGGAAAAACGGAGGATTGAGATTTCAGCATCAATCCTGTTAGGGTTGGCCGCGTTACAACAGTCTTTTGATTTTCCTTCCCGCCGGAGGCCGTTTCCGGCGGCGCCGCGCTCATATTTTTACCGGACTGGATCACGCCATGCTGAAAATCGACCTGTTCAATCATATTTTCCCGAAAAAATATTTCGCCAGGATGATGGAGTTGGCCCCCGACTTCAAGGACATGGGCAAGCGTGTGCGCAACATCCCCGTGCTGGTGGATTTGGACTTGCGCTTCAAGCAGATGGACGAATTCGGGGATTACAAACAAGTGATCTGCATCCCCAACCCGCCGTTGGAGGTGCTGGCCGGGCCGGACGTCTCCCCCGATTTGGCCAGGGCGGCCAATGACGGAATGGCCGAATATTGCCAAAAGCACCCTGATCGGTTCTGCGGCTTCGTCGCCTCGCTTCCCATGAACAACATGGACGCCGCGCTGAGCGAGACCAACCGGGCCATCACCGAGTTGGGCGCGGGGGGAGTGCAGATTTTCACCAACGTCAACGGGCGCCCCATCGACGAGCCGGAGTTCCTTCCCCTCTACGACGAGATGGCCCGCCTCGACCTGCCGATCTGGCTGCATCCGGCCCGGGGCGCCAATCATCCCGATTATCTCAACGAGGAAAAATCCCTCTACGAGATCTGGTGGACCTTCGGCTGGCCCTATGAGACATCCGTGGCCATGTCGCGGCTGGTTTTCGCCCGGGTGTTCGACAAAAATCCCACCCTGAAAGTGATCACCCACCACCTGGGGGCGATGATTCCCTATTTCGAGGGCCGGGTCGGTCCGGGCTGGGACCAATTGGGCGCCCGCACCACCGACGAGGATTACACCGTCATCACCAAGGACATGAAAGCCAAGGGCAAGCGTCCGATCGATTATTTCAAGATGTTCTACGCGGACACCGCTGTTTTCGGCTCGGTTTCGGCCACCCGCTGCGGGCTGGATTTCTTCGGCGTGGACAAGGTGGTCTTCGCTTCGGACTCTCCTTTCGATCCCGAAAAGGGCCCCCTCTACATCCGCGAAACCATCAAGATCATCGACGAGCTGGGTCTTTCGGACGAGGAGCGGGAGAAAATCTACCGGGGCAACGCCGAGCGGTTGATGAAGACCAGCTTCGCCTGAGGCGGCCCGTTGCCCCTTTTGCGGGCTTCATTTTTGGAAGGGTGCTCCGCCCCGAGGGTTTCCCGCGTTTCCGGCCGGGAGTATCCACGTCCCCGCCGATGTCCGGTTTACCCGGCCTGGAGCACAATTCCCCATGAAAAATAAGACCATGACCGACCGCGCAACCGTAAGCGATGTGTTGCTGGAAGCCCTGCATGGGCTGGGAGTGGAATACCTGTTCGCCAACCTGGGAACCGATTATCCGCCCATCATCGAGGCCATGGCCCGCCGGTCGCAGGCGGGGAACCCGGCTCCCACCATGCTGCTCTGCCCGCACGAAAACACCGCCATCACCGCCGCCCACGGCTATTTCCTGGGCACCGGGCGGGGCCAGGGCGTGTTCGTGCACGTGGGCGTGGGCACCCAGAACCTGGGCGGATCGCTGGCCAATGCCGCCACGGGGCGCGTGCCCATGTTCATCTTCGCCGGGCGCTCGCCGGTGACCACCCGTGGCGAGCGGCTGGGCAGCCGGGACAACCCCATCCATTATTTCCAGGACGTACGCGACCAGGCCGGCGTGATCCGGCAGTTCACCAAGTGGGAATTCAACCTGGAACTCCCCGAGCAGATCACCTACGCGGTGCACCGGGCGCGGCGCCTGATGGAAAGCGATCCCAAGGGGCTGGTCTACATGACCGCCGCGCGCGAGGTGCTGGCCATGCCCGCGCCGGAACGGGGCGCCGATCCTTTTCATTGGGGCGCGACGCCCTCCCTGGGGCGCATCTCCGATGAAACCGCCCGGAGCATCGCCGAACGGCTGGCCGCCGCCCAACGGCCCCTGCTCATCACCTCCTACGCCGGACGCAACAAGGGGGCGGTGGACACCCTGGTCCAATTGAGCGAGACCCTGGCGATGCCGGTGCTGGAGGCGGGGCCCATGTACCTCAATTTTCCCCGCGGCCATGAAAACCACTGGGGTTTCCTGCCCGTCCAGGGCATCGCCGAGGCGGACCTGATCCTGCTGGTGGACACCGACGTGCCCTGGCTGTCCAAAACGGTGATGCCGCGGCCGGACACGCCGGTTATCCAGCTGGACCTGGACCCCCTCAAGCCCCATATCACCATGTGGGATTTTCCCGTTACGGAGAGTTATCAGACCGATACGGACATCGCGCTGGCGAGCATCCTGACCCACGCCAAGGGCCTGGACGCCACCGCCCTGGACGCCAAACCGGACGCGCGGCGGGAGTGGACGGCCAAGCATCGCTTCACTCCGCCTCCCCCGTCCATCGACAACGGAAAGCTCACGGCCAGGTCCCTGAGCGCCCTGCTGGGCGAGGTGCTGCCCCCCGAAACCGTGTTTTTCGACGAGGGCATCACCAACACCGCTCCCATCCGCGAGGGCACCCGGCGCACCGTGCCCGGCACCTACTTCGGCATCACCGGGGGATCGCTGGGATGGGGCGGCGGGGCGGCGATGGGCTACAAGCTGGCCCGGCCGGAGGCGGAGGTTGTGCTGGGCGTGGGCGACGGATCGTTCCTCTTTTCCGTGCCCTCCAGCCTGTACCTGACGGCGCGGCGCTACAAGACTCCTTTCCTCACCGTGATCTACAACAATTCCGGCTGGAACGCGGTGCGTACGGCCAGCTTGCGCGTATATGGAGAGGAGAGCGAAGTGGCCCGTAGCGGCGATTTCCAGCACGATTTTCCCAGCACCGCCAACCTGGAGGATATCGCCGGCGCCTGCGGATGCCACACAGGACGCGCCGATTCCATCGAGTCCATGCAGGCCGCTCTCGAAAAAGGGCGCAAGGCGGTGAAAAAAGGACAATGCGCCGTCATCAACGCTATGATTTCCGACCCCTGAGATTTCCGGCCCCTGATGCCCCCTTCGAACGAACCGTTTTTCCGGGAGACCTGCCGATGCCGCGCATGACTGGCGGAGCAGCCATGGTGCAATCCCTGCTGGCCAACGGGGTGCGCACCCTGTTCGGCCTGCCCGGGTTGCAGATGGACGGCCTGTTCAACGCCCTCCACGACGCGGGCGGCGCGATGCGGGTCATTCATTCCCGCCACGAACAGGGCGCCGCCTACATGGCCCATGGGTTCGCCGCCGCCAGCGAGGAGGTGGGGGTCTATGCCGTCGTGCCCGGCCCCGGCCTTTTGAACACCACGGCGGCCCTCTCCACCGCCTACGCCACCAACCAAAAGGTGTTCTGCCTGACCGGCCAGATTCCCTCCGCCTTCATCGGCAGGGGGATGGGCTTCCTCCATGAGATTCCCGGCCAGCTGGAGTTGCTGCGTTCCCAAACCAAATGGGCCGAGCGCATCGAGGGGGCCGAAGCCGTTGCGGAAATCATGGGCGAGGCCTTCCGGCAGCTTCATACGGGACGGCCCAGGCCGGTGGGGGTGGAAATGGCGATGGACGCGATGACCGGCGAGGGCGAGGTCAACACCGCCGCCCCCTATCGCCCCCCGCCCTTCCGGGGAGCGCCGGAACCCGACCCGGACGCCGTCGAGGCCGCGGCGCGCATGTTGGGCGCCGCCGAACACCCGCTGATCTTCGTGGGCGGGGGAGCCATCGACGCCGGGGAGGAAGTGGCGGCGGTGGCCGAGGCGCTGCAAGCGCCGGTGATGGCCATGCGCACCGGCAGGGGCATCCTCGATGCCCGCCATTACCTGAGCCACACCATGCCCGCCGGGCACCGGCTCTGGCCCCAGGCCGACGTGGTGCTGACCGTCGGCACCCGATTGCATTTTCCCCAACTGGACTGGGGGACGGACCCTGGGCTCCAATTCGTGCGCATTGAAATCGACCCCCGGCAAGGCGATTGGTGCGCTCCCAACACCACCACCCTGGTCACGGACAGCCGGCTGGCCCTGCGCGCTCTGTTGCCGCGGCTGGAGCGGCACAACCGAAGCCGTCCCTCCCGCCAGAACGAGATGGAGGCCCTCAAGGCCGAAATGGAACGGGAGTTCGCCACGCTTGGGCCGCAAATGGGCTACCTCAAAGTGCTGCGGGAGGAACTGCCCGAGGACGGCATCTTCGTGGACGAATTGACCCAGGTGGGATACGCGGGCTGGATCGCCTTCCCCGTCTTCGCCCCCCGCACCTACATCACAACCGGTTTTCAGGGAACCCTGGGCGCGGGTTTTCCCATGGCGTTGGGCGCGAAAGTGGCCAATCCCGGCAAGCCGGTGCTGACCATCGCCGGGGACGGAGGTTTCCTGTTCAACGTCCAGGAATTGGCCACGGCCGTGCTGCACAAAATCGGCGTGGTGACCGTGGTGTTCAACGACGGGGCCTACGGCAACGTGCGGCGGATGCAAAAGGAGCTTTACGGCGGACGGGTGATCGCCTCCGATCTCCACAACCCGGATTTCGCGGCCCTGGCCGAATCCTTCGGCGCGCGGGGCGTCCGGGCCGAAACCCACCAGGCCCTGCGCCAGGCCATCCGCCAGGGATTCCAGCACGACCTGCCCACCGTGATCGAAGTGCCCGTGGGCGAAATGCCCACGCCCTGGCCTCTGATCGTCAGGGGCAGGGCGCGGGGGAATTAATCCGCACCGTCATGCCGTTGTACCGCCTGCCCAGGCCGCAATTAAATTTAGAATAGAATATTAACATTATTTTTCGGATTTTCTTATGTTAGGATGGATTCTCTCAATGGGAAACGGTCAACCCATCAACGCCAATCTGAAAGGGGGCAACATGAGTGAGATCAACAATCTGATTGAAATGCTGTAAAAGGGCGGTTTCCGTTCTGCCTGCGACTGGTTTTGCCTCAAAATGGACACGCCTCAATTGCAACATTTGCTGGAGGAAATGAAACAAGCCGATGCGGCCATTACCGACCCGGAGCAGAAAAAGATGTTCGAGCAGGGAATCCTCGCCATCGAGATGAGCCTGGAGCTCAGGATGCAGCCGGACAGCATGGGAGATTCCGCTGGGGAGCGGGAAGCTGCCAGGAAACCCATGCTGGTCAACTGAAACCCTCGCGAAGGCCGCCCGGCCGGAGGTGGAACGGCCAAACACAGCAGCGATTCCCGGCGCCGGGAAGGGCGCCGCCAAAATATGTTTTGAATAACCCCGCGCGCCATGATACTATTTGCCGGATTTCAGTTCCGGATGCGCAGAGTGTCCGGGGAAGAAACCATGGCCCTCCAATCGGGCATTATTCAGCGGGAAACCGATCTTTCACGGTGGTCCCGGCAGAGCCCGGGGGAGCGAGTCAAGGCACATTATTTCAAAGGAAGAAAGAGCACACTCCATGGCGGTAAAAATCATTTTCGGGAAGAGGAGCAATCATTCCCCAAATGATTTCAACTTTTCAAGAGGAACCGCGAAAGCAAGTGAAAATGGAAGTAGAGGCCAAACCCTGGACAGGTGAGATTCTGTAACCCGCCAGGCGCGCGCGCCGGTGAAGAAACACAACAACACCCGGCCGCCCATGCCTGCACCCCGGAAACCCTTATTCCTGGGCTTCCTGACCGATGAACCACACCGCCTGAACCAGGGTTGGATGAAGGTTACGCAGTACAGGAGAGACGATTGGAAGTATGAATTGGTTGGAAGGTCATTTGAAAATGTTGAAAAAAGGAGGCTGAAGACGGCAGGATTGGCGGCCAAGGCGAAATGCAGCAGAATCGCCGGGATGGATGGAAACCGCGAAGCGTGATGGCGGTCCATTCCAGGTGAGCGGAACCCCCGCATCGTCGATCCCGAACGTCCATGAAATCACCGGCACTCTGGACCCTCAACGCCCGCCGGTGCGAAAATTTCCGTCTATTCCATCTTTACCCGGACGGCCGCCGTTTCGCAGCATTGTTTGACGACCCTCAATGCTCCATCCCACCGCCATGCTGGCGGGCGGGCGCCCCACCTCTCCACGGCCCATCATCCGTTTTACCCCCGCTTCCACGATTCAGCGCGGCGGAATTTTCCGTCTGGCGGAGCCCGAACCGGTGTTTGCCGGATTGCCGCAATGGGATTATCACCTGCGATAATCACCTGCGATTGGCCGGGGAAAGCGATTCCTCAACCCCGGCAGCCCATTATTTGGATCTAATTTTCTTGAATATTTTATTGGTGAATTAAAATGGACTGGAAGACGGGAGCGTTAAACACATTGCGCATTCAGGTGGTTCTGATGGGCGCGATTGGGGGGGTCTGGGGAGGCATTCTGCACGAAGGGGCCGTGCTGCTCCAATTTTCGGTGAATTTGGGAGGGCTGCTTCCCATGACGGCCGGCGCCCTGTTGGGATTGGGCCTGGGGGCGGTCATCACGCCGATCGACGAGGTCATCAACGGCCGGCCGCGCGGGGCGCTCCTTTGCTGTGGCCTGGGAGGGTTGGCCGGAATGGTGGCCGGCGGCGCCGGATTCCAGGCGCTGTACCTGGTTTCCTCCGGTGGAGTTCCCATGCCGCCGGTTGCCACGGGGCCTCCCGCGCTACTGGTGTCCTGGGTCTTCTTTCCCCTGTTGATGGGAGTGCTGGGCGGACTGTTCGGTTGGATTTCGATGCTGGTTTCCGGCAAACGGGGCGCGCCGGTTTCCCGGGCCTGGATCGGGATGGCCTGTGGAACGGCCATGGCCTATCCCCTGACCCTGATCCATATCCACCTCAACGATCCCTGGCTGCATCTGGCGGGGCTTTCCCTGTGGGGCGCCGTGCTGGCGCTGGGACTTTACTGGCTGGAACAACGGTTCGCCATCCGGTGGCTGCGCCTGCTGACCGGGCCGGGAGAGGATCGGATTTTTCCTCTCAAAGGGGGCCTGATCACCCTTGGAAAAAGCGAGAAGAACGATATCCCTCTGTTGAAATTCAATGAGATTTATCCCTTCCACTGCAAATTGCAGTGGAAGAACGACCAATATCTGATTGGCGATACCGATCAAGGCGGAATGGTTTGGGTCAATTACAGGGAAGCCGTGGACCACGCGCTCAAGCCGGGGGACATCGTCAAGATCGGCACCGCTCTCCTTCAATATGGAGAAGCCCGATGAACCGCCCCCGTTTCCCCGATCCCACCCCGCCTGGGCCGCTTCCAATCCGGGGAGGGTGGAACCCCTGGAAGATGCTCCTGCTGGCGTCATGCGCGGCCGTGCTGGTGTTTTACGCGGCCCCCGTGCTGAGCCAGATCGCCGGGGCGCCGGGCCCCCTCCCGGAGCAATCGCCGCCGGCCCGGAAAGGCGGTTCACGGATGGACGGCGCCGGTATGGAAGATGCCCGCAAGGAGAGCGTCCCAAAAAGCGGCGCCCAAAAACGACCCGGGGGTTCTCCGGCCGCCGTGAAGTATGGCGGCAACGCCCATCCTGGCGGGTCCTCCCCGGCCGCTCCGGCGGGTCTGACCGGCTTTATGCTCCGGGGCGCTTTGGCCCTGGCCATGCTGCCCTTGATGCTGTGGACGGCCAGACGCCCCCGCACCGTCAACCGCATCGACCAACCGGGATTCGAGGTGATTTCGCCAACCGAAAAGCGGCGGTTCATTCCGCTCGAAGATCGTTTTCAAGCCATGGATTTCGTCGCCAAAATTCAGACCCGGGGGGCCCTGCGGTTGTCGGCCAACCTGAACAAGGTTACCCTCTCCATCCGCCGCTTCGGCTATTTGATGGAGGACAAGAACTATCGCAACGCCCTGCTGGTCAACCGGCGGCGGGTGCGGCGCACCCTGTTGCGCAATGGAGACGTGTTGGACCTGGGGGACTTGACGTTGCTGTACCGCGATCATCGTGAACCGAAGGTGATCCGCCATGCCTCCGTGACGCCGGGGGAAGGAAAATCCCAGATCAAGTTCGACCGGCCCAAGGGACCGGTGCGCAAGGGCGTGGGCATGCTGACCTCCGATCAGGTGTCCAACCGCCCTTTTTATCTCACCAAGAATGTGATCTACATCGGCCGGTCGGAGGACAATGACCTCACCATCAAGTCCCGCGCGGTGTATTACCGGCACGCCAAGATCGAAAAGGTGGGCGGACGATACAAAATGAAGGATTTGAGCATCCTGGGAAATACCTTCGTCAACAACCGTAGGATCGAGCAACGCTTTCTCAAGGATGGAGACGAAATTTCCATCGAAATGCATCGGTTCAAATTCCAAATTGTTTCCCGCACCACCGGGGAACGCCCATCCACCTCCAGGGGGCCCGCGGTGGAATCGGAACCGGATGCGAGCCGGAAAGCCTATGCCAAGGAACCGGAGGAGGAAATCGAGGAACAGGAATCGGCGCCTCCTTCCTGAAACGCTACCCGGGCGGCGCTCCGGAAAACCGATTGCGCAGACAGCTTGCAACAGTTTCATGGCCCGGCGGCGGAGAAAAACCGCTCGGGTGCGCCGGCCCAAATGCGAATCACCTCGCCGCCAACGGCGAGGCTTCTATAACCGGGTCTCCAATTCGCCGCCAGCACCGGGGGATGGACCCGCGAAAAATATTCCCGCAAAGATTCACACCCCAAAAAAAGCGATGGACGACACCACCCGTTCCCAACTGCTGATCGAAGCCCTTTCCTATATCGGGAAATTCAAGGACAAGGTGGTCACCATCAAGTTCGGGGGCGCCGCCCAGGGCGACCCGGAGGCCAAGGCCCTGTTCGCCCAGGACGTGGCGCTGATTCACTCCCTGGGAATGCGTCCGGTGGTGGTGCACGGAGGCGGGCCGGAGATCACCCGCGCGCTCAAGGCCGCCGGTCATGCGCCCGCTTTCGTGGAGGGGCTGCGCATCACCACGGCCGAGACCATCGAGATCACCGAAATGGTGCTCTCTGGCCAGGTCAACAAGGAACTGGTGGCGCTCATCCAATCCAAGGGCGCCCTTGCCGTCGGGGTGAGCGGCAAGGCCGGGCGCATGGTGCGCGCCCGCAAAATGGGGCCGGTCAATGGCGTGGATCTCGGGTTCGTGGGTGAAATCACCGGCGTGGAAACCGCCTTGATCGACGCCCTGCTGGACAGTGGACACATTCCCGTCATTTCCCCCATCTCCATGGACGACGAAGGCGCCACCCTCAACATCAACGCGGACAGCGTGGCTTCGCGCATCGCCGCGCGGATGCGGGCCGAACGGATGATTTTCATGACCGACGTGGACGGTGTGATCGAGGACGGGGCGCTGGTGCCGAGTCTTTCCTCCGCCGAAGCCCTGAAGCTGATCGAACGGGGAGTGATCAGCGGGGGCATGGTGCCCAAGGTGGAGGCCATGCTGCACTGCCTGAACCATGGCGTCGGCTCGGCGGCCATCATCAACGGCAGCGAACCCCACGCCATCATCAACGAGTTGTTCACCGATGCGGGCATCGGCACGCAAATTACACCCTGACCATCCCCCACACCACGGCCAAAAAAGGAAGGGGGGTCCAGGCCAAGGAAAACCCGCGAAAATCCGGTGGTGATTTGGGCGGCATATGCGGGGAAGCGAACGCCTCAGCGCCGGGAATCCGAGTCGTTCAATTCCTGATGGGCCGACCTGAGGTAGGAAAGCTGGCGGGTCAAATCTTCCAGGTGTTCCCTCAGATCGGGCAACACCCGCTCCCTGGCGACGCGCAACCCGGCGAACCCGGCCTCCAGTTCCCGGAGCGCCCCGGCGGCTTCTTCCAGCCCGGCCAACAGGCGATCGCGCTCCCGGTTGGCCAGGCTGACCTTGGCCAGGCTCTGGCGCGTTTTGGCGATGGCTTCCAGTCCCTGCTCCCTGGCGGCGGAGTCGGGGTTCTCGGACCAGCGGCGGGTTTGGGCCTCCAGGGCGGCCCGTAGCGCGGCTTCCCCGCGGTCGTCGGCCTGGGAGATGAACACCCTGGCGGACTCCAGCACCAAGGGCAGTTCAATCCCCGTGAATCGTTCCAGCCGCCGGGTCAGGCTCTGGCGTTCGGCCCGGACGGTCACCTCGCGCCGGATGGTGTGGCGGAGCCATCCACACCGCCCGCGGATTTCCCTGGCCAGCCGAAGGCAACGCCGCCCCGCCCCGCTGGACATCAGGGCCAGCGCCACTTGCCAACGATGGACGAACCGCCGCAACCGGCGAATCCCCCAAAGCGCCAACGCGCCCGAGACGATGGCGGCCGGAATCAGGATGAGGAGGTAGATCAACCAGGGGTGCCCGGCGAACAGCGAGGCCACTGCGCCGGACAGCCGTGAAATCACGCCGTCGAGCCAGCCGGCCCACGTCAATGCCACCAAGGGAAAATTTGTGTACAGGTCCATTCCCTGCCGCTCGCGGCGAAATACAAAACGGTAATTTGACGCCCCGCCGCTTGCCGCGGGGCCGTTCATTATCACCGATTGTCGGTCTTGGGTGCGGGGGTCTGCTTTTCCTTCGCGGGAAAAACGTCCAGTGCGTTCTGGGCCGCGCGGGTTATTTTCGAAAATTGGGAATGCCTGGCGAAATATTCCAAGGCGGCCCGGGCTTCTTTTCCGCCGATTCGGCTCAGGGCGGTGGCGGCTTCGACACGCACCTCGATGGCCGGGTCCTCCCGCAAGGTTTGCACCAGCCCTCCCACGGCATTTTCCTTCCTGCGGCGTCCCAGCGTTTCGGCCACCTGGCGGCGTACCCCCCGGCCGGCATCCTCGCGCAAGGCCAGCAGCAGGGCCAGGTCCACGGCCTTGGAGTCGATCTCGATCATGGCCTTGGCCACGGCGGTTTTCACATCCGGGAGGGGTTCCTTTTCCAGGGCTTCGATCAGGGCGGTGGCGGCGAGTGGCGATTTCATCTCGCCCAGCGCCTTCGCGGTCACCAGCCGCACCTCGCGCCGCGGGTCCCGCCGGAGCCTCCTCCCGATGGCTTCGACGATCACTCGCGTGGGCGGGCTCTTGCTGAGCGACATGGCCGAAGTGGCGCGCACCGGCCACGCCGGGTCGCGCGCCATCGCGTCGAGCAAGGCCGCCCGGCCGTCCTTGGTCTCCAGATTCCCCAGCGCTTCGGCCGCGGTCTGGCGCACCAGATCGCGGCGGTCTCTTCTTGCGCCCGCCAGCGCCTGGGAAAGCGGTTTCACGGTGGCCGGCGTTCCGATGCGTCCCAGCGCTTCGGCCGCCTTGACCCGGACGAACTCGCCCCGGTCATTTTCCAGGGCCACCACCAGGGCGGGCAGCCCTTTCGGGTTGCTCCTTTCCCCCAGGAATTGGGCGGCCACCTCCCGCAAGGCTCGGGTTTCGCCATAGCGCAATTGGGGGATGCAGGTGTCGACGGTTTCGCAGGGATTGGCGGCGGCGGCCGCCGGGAACATGGCGATGGCGCTCACCAATACCCCGAAGGCACCGAGAACCCCGAGAACATCGAAAGCCAGAGGACGCAAAAATTTACAGCCCGCCATCCCGCCCCTCCGCCGGGCGGCGCCGGGCGGCGCCGGGCGGGAGCCAGTGGGCCTGGCCTCCATCGAACCCGGAGCGTTCCGATTCACGGCGCAAGTCTTCTCTTTGCGGTGCTTCTCTTCGCGGTGCTTCTCATTGCCAATCGTCAACATCGAATTTCCGGCCAGAATTATTTTCAATGGAAACCCCCGGGCGGGGCCGCCGTCAAGGCTCAGCGTTTCAGGTAATCCCCACCGGGAATGGGCGTCAGCTGGCCGGTGGGCCGATTGTAGAGGTAGATCCACGCCTCGATGGTATCGCCCTGGTGGAGGACCACCGGGGCTTTTACCCGCAAATAGAGGGAACGCGGATCATCGCGCCCGTTCGCCCCAATCGCTGTAATCGGTAAAACTTTTGTGCAACCTTCATACCGATCCAGCCTGGGGAACAACAATTCGGGAGACAGGACGGTATATATTTCCCCCGTGACCCAACCCCGGCCAGAGGGATCGGCCACCACCGCCGGATAGTCCCCTGCATCGAACATGCGCCCCTGGAAGCGCCCCATCTTCAGATAGCGGCAGTGAGCGGTCAGCCAATCGGCCATGGGATGGCCCGCGCCCATTCTCAAGGTGCCGTAGACGAACAGGGATTCCGGCATGGCTCCACTGGGAGATTGTTGTTGGGGCGGCGCCGGAAAGATCGCCGGCGGACCGCGATCGGCCTGTGACACCGACCTGAACCCGCCCAGGGAAAAGAGAACCCCAGGCGGTCATCGGGTTCCTGAATACGCCTTTTCGCCAGCCCATCTTTTTTTAGCCTTTGACACGCATGAAATCAATGCGGGTGCCGGGCAACGATTCATTCACGATCCATTGAGGGGGTCGCGGTTGCCAGAGGTGTTTTCCGGCGATTTTCCAGCGATACGGGATTTCGCGCGCCGGTTTTCACTGACGGCCAGGGATCGGCCAAGGAAGCGCCTCGGTTTAAAATAAAAAATGCCTGTTCCACCACCACGGCACATACGGATGTTTGATAAATGATTTCACCGGTTTATTCAGTGATCGGACCTTCATCTCCAAAAGAAAGATGGAAATTATATGTATTTACAACAACATAACATTAGAACGCCCCTTCCGGTGTTTCTGAACTGCCCGTGGAGAGGTGCGGGGCCGGGCACGGTGTGGCCAGGGCGGGGCGAAGTGTCGCGTGGAAAAACACAATTCCGCCTTTCAATTCAGCACAAATCGGCTGAGTGAAGAGGATAGGCAATAAATAAAAAATCGAATCCCAGCACCTTGTCCTGCAGAGCGGGAAGAAGCAATTTCCATCATTTGGATAAATTGGGTGGAGTTGAAAGAAGAACCTTGGCTGCGCTCAACAGGACAAGTTTCAAATCGGCGCATGACCTCGGCCATGGGTAGTGGGTCAGTTTGAAAAGATAATTAAACCAACACCGCGTCATGCTGAGCGAAGCGAAGCATCTTCTTGTTTTTTTGATTTGGGGTGTTTTGGAAGAAGGTACTTCGCTTCGCTCAGTACGATGGGATTCAAACTGACCCACTACCCGG
>JACZSY010000049.1 GCA_022573975.1 SAR324 cluster bacterium
GGCGGGGGATTCCCCATTTAATAATTTATGTGGAGCAAAAAGCCATAAACGCGCTTCCTCGGGATGATAAAAATCCGCAAGTTCCCCCATTAACCATTCTAGGATTAGCAGTCTGTTAAGCCGCTCCGGTTGGGGCTGAGCCTTTCCGGTGGTCCACCGGGACACGGTTTCAGGAGTGGTGTCCAGCAATTGGGCAACCTCTCTCGAATTGATACCGCCCTGTTTCTTTATCTCATCAAGCCGCCTGACAATCGCACCTGACATTATCCTCTATCCTCGCGGGAAAAAAATTGACAAATCCATCAACATATTTATCAACGATACCATTGACGAAAAAATAGAGCAATTGGTACCGACGATTTCATATCTGGATTTCACCCCCCCGGCACGGCCTTCCAGAAGTAGCGGCGGAAGCCGCGGCGCTCGTCGAACTGCTTGATGCGGAAGACCATCGTCACCGGCGCGCCCACCTCCACCAGGGCGGGGTCCACGTCGGTGAAGTCGGCCATGAAGCGCCCTCCCTTGATCCCGCCGCCATCCTCCGCGGAGAATTCCACCATGCCGTAATAGCCGGGCGGGTCCAGGGTGGAGGTGAGGTGGTCGGCGGTCCAGGTCATGATGCGGGCCGGGCGGTTGGCGAAGGAATAGTCCTGCTGCGTATCGGTGGCCTTGCATTCGGGGCTGACGCAAACCCGCGTCTTGGGAAACTGCGCCGTGCCGCAGGCCGTGCAAAGTCCTCCCATCAGGGCGTGCACCATGTCCTTGTTGCGGTAGAGAGCGCTGAGGGGCGTGGGAATATCCGCCTCGGCGCGGATGCCCATTTCCTTGTTCACCTCGTGGTTGAAGGTGAGGAACTTGTGGTAGTTGGTCTCTTCGCGCCGGGCGGCCAGGGCGCCCTTGACCCCGCGCTCCTTGGTGCGCGATTGATAGGCGGGCAGGTGTTCGGTGGCCTCGAACAGCAAGGCGTCGCATCCCTGGCCGAATCCGGCCACCAGCACCTTGTCGCCCGGCCGGGCCTCCTGCAAGGCTTCGATCAGCAGCATCAGCGGGTGGGCCACGCCGGTCTCGCCGCAGGCCTCGAACAGGTTGCCCCGCACCGAGCCGGCGGGCAGGCCGATGGCTTTGGCGATGTTGCGCGGCACGGCGGGAAACACGCAGGGCATGGCGAAAAAACCCACCGCCTCGGGTGCCGTGCCGGTGGATTCCAGCACCTCGGCCAGGGTGGGCGGCACGATCTTCATGTAGCCTTCGTCCCGGATCCAGCGCTCCTCCCAGTGGTAATCGTAGACCCGGTCCTCGCCCCGGTGATGGTCCACGAAGTCCACCGTGCGCGAGGCGCTGCCCAGCAGCCGGGCGATCACCGGCGCAGCGCCTTGGGCTTCGCTCGCCAGGGTGAGGGCCGCCGCGCCGTCGCCAAAGAGCAGCTCCTGGGCGCTGGCCGGCTTGGCGCGGCGTTTGTCCGCGGCCACCATCAGCACTGCGTTCCCAACGCCCCGCACCATGTCCAACGCGGAGGCCAGGGCCGAGGTGCCGGCCTTCTGGGAGGCCGTGACGTCCATGGAACGCACATTGGGCGGCAACATCAGGGCATTGGCCACGATGCCGGCGTTCTGCCGGTCGGCGAAGGGCAGCGAGGTGGAGGCCAGCACGATGGAAGACAACGGAGCGCCGCCATTTTCCACGGCGCCCCCGCCGCCATCTACCGCGGCATCCCCCCCGAAGCAATCCCGGGCGGCGGCCACGGCCATGGTGACGCTGTCCTCGTCCCAGTTGCACATGGACCGCTCGCCCTTGCCGTGGGCCTTGAGGGCGCGATTGCCCCAGGCGTTGGCGGCCACGATGGCCGAGCGTTGCAGGCGCAACCGGGGAATATACGCGCCGTAGCCTGTGATTCCGTGCATTGTGTTGCTCCCTTCGATGCGTGTACTTTTCGATACCGCCGCGCTCCAAACCCTTGCCGTAAGCGATGGGGTTGCGGTGATCGTTTGCGGTGATCGGTAGTATGAAACAGTTGTAATGAAACCCGGCGCCGCTGGCAATGCGCCGCGCCGCTGGCAACCCGCCGCGCCGCTGGCTATGCGTCCCCCCCCATGATAATAGCGGGATACCATTCTGTTTGGGGGCTGACCTTTATCAAGCCGAAAAATCCAGGGGCGGCAGGGAATGGAAATATTTCTTAAAACCGCGCTGGCGGCGCTGATTCTCGGCGGGCTGGGTGGCATCAGCGGCGGCGGGATGCAGCCAAGCGGCGGGCCTTGGAATAGCGGTATCGCCCGGGCGGCAGAAATGCGGGGGGAGGTCAGGCTGAGCGGGAGATCGTTACCCCTGACAGTGGCGTACGCCACGGGCCGGGAGGCTTGGGCGCGGTATGTGCTGGAGCGCACCCGGGCCTACCTTCCCGCGGTGGAATCCTATCTCGGCGTGAACCTCCCCTACGGCAAGACGATCCGCATCGAAGGCCAGCGGCGGGTGTTTCTGAATGGGAAATGGGTTGGTGGATTGAACTGGCCGCTGGGAACGCTCCGCATGGAATACAACCTGCTCAGGGTGGGCAATCCCGCGTTGCTCTATCACGAGTTGGGCCATTTCTGGTTCGGCCTGCGGGGCCGGGAGGAGTTGCCCTGGATGGTGGAGGGCGCGGTCAGTTATCTTCCCCTGGCCATGGCCGAGGCGGGGAAATTCAAACTGGATTCCGGCCAGGAGGAAGTGCTGCGCGCCCATTGGGGGTTCCGGCTGGGAAATTTCAAGCCGGACGCCCCGATGCAAACAGATTTCCGGCCCAAGGGCGTCAAATGGTTCCAGGCCTGGTACCGGAAGACCTTCAAGTTCCAATACCTGCTCCATCGCGAATTGGGGGGAGGGAAATATCGCCGCCTGGTGCGCTCCTTTCATGCCGGGTTTCCGGTCAACGATTCCACCACCGTCGTGTCCCTGCTGAACGGGCTCCAGCCGGGCGACTGGCCGGGGTTTTTCTCCGGGTGGGTTTTTCCCGGCCCATATGGCCGTTATTCGCCCCGGAGTTTCCTGGACCGGGACGGAGACGGGCTGTTGGATGTGGAGGAGCATTTCGCGGGCACCGATCCCGCCAACACCGATTCGGACGGCGATCTGATTCCCGACGGGGCCGAACTGCGCCTGAAAACCGACCCCCTGGGTTGGGACCCCCCCGAAACGGCCGCCCGGTATGGGCCATTCGTGGATGGCGATCCCGCGGAATGGGGGCTTTTTCGATCAAAGGGAGCCAGGGACGCCCTGGGCGATTCCAGCGGAGGCCCCGCCCTGGACTTCGCCACCCTGTCCTACCTGATCCGCGGCGGTGTGCTCCACGTGATGGTGCGCACCCGCGGGACGCCGCGGCCGAGACCCAAGGTGATGTTCCAGCTGCTGGCCGACACCGACGGCGACGGCCAGTGGGATCGCAACTTCGGCTTTTTCCTGGACAACCCCGCAGCTTCCTGGCTCTACGTGGTTTCCGAGGGGGTGCGGCCGTTGGCGGGACTGAAAGGCGCTGTGGGCCAGGTCTTCGAGATGGCCATTCCGCTGAAGGGATTTCCAGGAGGGACCGTGCGCATCCTCCCCATCCTGCGGGACCAGGCGGCGGGCAGGAACCTCGATGCCTGGGGGAGATGGGTCATCGTGAAATAGGGTGTGAGGCCTTTTCGGACAGCGTAAACCGGGCGGGGCGGGGTAGTAAAACAAGGCCTCGCCCGGGCGGCTTGCGCCGCTCACCCGGGGAGGGAGGCCGAAGGCTGAAAGGGGTGTGGCTTGGCTTTGCCTTACGGGGCGATCTTGCGGTTGGACTGTCTTTCCAAGCCCCCTGTCATTCCAGGCGAGGCCGCGGGCCGGTATCCTTGCAGGCGAAGTTTGCTATAATGGGCCTGGTTTGGGAAAACGCATTGCGGCGTGGTCAAGGTCACAGACAAGGAGTCCGCCGGTGAATCCAGCAAGATCATGGCATTTTCAAGCATCCTCGAGCGTCCGATGGATTGGGGTGCGGTGCTTGGCCCTTCTGTTCGCGGCCTCGCTGCTCCTTTTATTTCCTCCGCCAACGGCGTGGGCGACCCCCGGCGCCCTGGATGAATTCGGCGGCCATTTCGACGAGAAAACCAGGAAATATCACTACCATCGTCCCAGGAAAGATCGGCGGAGCCGGAAACTCTCGGTGTTGTCCTGGGTAAATTTCAAGAAAAACGGGGTGGTGAAGGGCTGGGTGGAAAAATTCGAGCGTCCCAACGCGCTTTGGATTCGGCTCGATTACCGTCCCGCTTACATCGATCTGTCCTCCCTGGTGTCCGAGAGCAACCGGGACGATAAAAAGGAATTGTTGCGAATCTGGATGAAACACGTTTCGCCGGAGGAAACCGGCCGCCTGAGCAAAAAATTTTCCACGGCCTTCAACCGGAGGGTGTTGTATGAATTGAGACGGAAAGCCTCGGGGAAAAGAGTTAGCGTTCATTTCAATGTGCTGGGCGGCGGGGCGAGGCGGCTGCGCGGCATGGCTTTTTTGGAGGAGGAAAACCTCAACCTGTGGCTGGTGAGCAGCGGATGGAGTTTTTATGTGCTGGCCGATGGAAAAAACAAGTACGACAAGCTCTTTCGCGAGGCCGAGAATCATGCCCGGCGAAAAAAATCGGGCATTTGGAGGGCAATCAAATGAGGAATGGCGGCCAAATGGTCCACTCCAAGGAAGATCTTCCGGGAAAAAATCCGCCCGGCGGCGCACCGGGGTCCATCGCCGGAAACCTGGCCTCCGTGACCGCCCGCATCGCGGCGGCGGCCCTGCGCGCGGGCAGGAACCCGGCCGAGGTCACGCTGATCGCCGTCAGCAAAACCAAATCCGCGGCCGCGGTGATGGAAGCCTATCGGGCCGGACAACGGTTTTTCGGAGAAAACAGGGTACAGGAAGCCCTGAAAAAAATGGAGGAAACCGGCGCGGGACCGCTCTGGCACCTGATCGGGCATTTGCAAGGCAACAAAGCCAAGCGGGTGCCCGGCCGTTTCGCGGCGGTGCATTCGGTGGATTCGGAACGGATCGCCCTGGCCTTGGAAGAACACGCCGGCCGGGCCGGGGAGCCACTGGAAGTGTTCATTCAGTTGAACTGGCAGGGCGAAGACACCAAGGCCGGCGTGAATGACGCCACCGTTTTGCGCAAGCTGACCGAGACCGTTTCAGGGTGCTCCCACCTGGTGTTGCGGGGCCTGATGACCATTCCCCGGCCCCACATGAACGAAGCGCAAACCCGGGGCCTGTACGCGGACATCCGCTCCCTGCATGAAGGGATCAAAAGCGAATTCGGGCTGGGCGAACCCTTCAACCAATTGTCCATGGGCATGTCCCATGATTTCGAATGGGCCGTGGAGGAAGGCGCCACCATGGTGCGGGTGGGCACCGCGATTTTCGGAGCGCGCCCATGACCGCCGATCCTTCCGGGGCCGAAGGCCTGGCCGGGCGGACTTTCGGGTTCATCGGCTGGGGCCCGGAAAGCTTGGCCATGCTGGATGCCTTGCGGGAATGGCGGCCGGGAATCGAGAAGGAAGCCATGGCCTTTGGCGCCGATTCCGACCATCTGCCCCTGCAACGCACGACGCCTTCCCTGGAATCCCTCTTCCGCCATGCCGAAGTGATATTCGCCGAGGGGGGTCCCGATTTCCTGGCTTCGCATCTCCCCACGGTGCGCCTGGCCATCTCCGACCGGCATCTGCTGGTGCTGCTGGGCCGGGGTTGGTCCATGGCCGCCATGCTGGAGATCCTCAAGGAACGCAAACTGGCCCGCTGCATGTTGCTGCCCTCCAGCCCCGGCACGTTGCGCACCATGGCCTATCTCACTTCGCCCTACCTGACTTCACAGGAACGCAATTTTTTTCAGGACATGTTTTCCGCCCTGGACCTGTGCATGGAATTGAAGGAGGAGTCCCACTTCGACGTCCTCCAGGGCCTGGCGCAATTCGCGCCTGCCGCGCTGTATACCATCATCGAGTCCATGGCCGACGGCGTGGTGATGATGGGGTTTCCCCGTAGCGCGGCTTTTCAATATCTGGCCTCCCTGCTGCACGGTTCCGCCGAGCGCATCCTGGCGGGCAAGACGCCTCCGGGAGAACTGCGCGAGCAGGCCCTGTCGGTGGAGGTGGCGGCGGCCGGGTTGATCGAAATGGAGTCGTCGGGCATCCGGGGCATCATGATGCGGGCCATTCAGCGCGCCGTGGATCACGGCGGAAAGAAGCGCCATTCCTCTCAACCCTCCCCTCAGGAGCCTTACCAATACGATGGATAATTCCCTTATCGGCCTCATCGGGCTGGCTGGACAAATCTACACCTGGCTGTTGATCGCCAGTGTGCTCATCTCCTGGATTCTGCCGGACCCCTCCCATCCGGTGGTACGGGTTCTGTCCCGAGTCACCGAACCCATCCTCTCTCCCATCCGCAATCTGCTTCCCACGATGGGACGGATGGACTTCTCCCCGTTCATCGCCATCGTCGCCATTCAATTGCTGGTAAGGGTTCTGACCGGAATGTTGCAGTGAGGTTGCGGTGAGGCCGCGCCGGTATCCTCTGGGATATCGGCCGTGGTTATTCCACTTCCAGCCGCATTTGCCCCGGCTGCGCGGGGCGGGGGGGTGTGCGGTTGAGGTGCCCGAAGGCTTTCGGGGTCGCCATCCGGCCCCGGGGGGTTTTTTGCAGAAATCCCTCCTGGATCAGGAAAGGTTCGTAGACATCCTCGATGGTGTCCTTGGGCTCGGACAGGGCGGCGGTGAGGGTGCTGAGTCCCACCGGCCCCCCCTGGAATTTTTCCACCACCACTTTCAGGATATCCAGGTGAAAGGCGTCCAGCCCGAACTCGTCGATGCCCAGGCGCTTGAGGCTGCTGCGCACCACGCCGGCGCCGATCACCTCCTGGTTGGCTTCCTGCGCGAAATCCCGGATGCGCCGCAACAGCCGGTTGGCCACGCGGGGGGTCCCCCGGGAGCGTTTGGCCAGTTCCAGGGCCGCTTCGGGCTCGATGCCGATGTCGAGGATGGTGGCCGAGCGGGCCACGATGACGCTCAGTTCATCGGGTGAGTAATAGGAAAGGCGCAGAGGAATCCCAAAACGGTCCCGCAAGGGCGAGGACAGCAGGCCCGTGCGGGTGGTGGCGGCCACCAAGGTGAACGGCGCCAGGTCCAGCTTGACCGAACGGGCCATGGGACCCTGTCCGATCATGATGTCCAGCTTGAAGTCCTCCATGGCCGAGTAGAGCACTTCCTCGACCAGCCGGTTCATGCGGTGAATTTCATCGATAAAAAGAATCTGCCCTGGCTCCAGGTTGGTGAGAATCGCCGCCATATCTCCCTGGCGTTCCAGCACCGGTCCCGAGGTGGCCAGCAGGCCCACCTCCAACTCGCGGGCCAGGATGTGGGCCAGGGTGGTCTTCCCCAACCCGGGCGGCCCGCTCAGCAAAACATGGTCCATGGCCTGGCCGCGTTTCTTGGCCGCGGCGATGAACACCGATAAATTGTCCTTGATCTCGACCTGCCCCACGTAGTCGTGTAGGGTGTGGGGACGAAGCGACAATTCCTGTGGGTCTGGAGGGTGCGGCGTGGTTGAAATCCGCGTGGTATCGTCCATGATCCCCGGGCCAGGATGAAGGGAAAGCACATTTTGTTCTTTGACCTTATACCCGGTTTTTGGCCTTGCTGACAACCTGGCTGGGCCAAACCGGAAAACCGAAGGTAGAAGAAGGTATAAGACCGTGCCAAAGCAGGCCGGCCGAACCCCCGGCCCGACGGGCGAAGCTGAACGGAAAAGAGGCGCCGATCATGATAACAGTCTCGGAGGCCAGGGAAAAATGGAATCGCCGCTACGTGGAAAAATCCAAGGCCGGGGTCGCCCCGGAACCCAATGGCCTGGCCCTTCGTTTCCAACACCGTGTGCGGGGCGGTGTGATGCTGGACGCGGCCTGTGGGCTCGGAGCGGGAATCGCCACCCTGATCGGCCAGGTGGACCGGATCGTGGCCATGGACCTGTCGGAGCGCGCCTTGCGGGACGGCAAGGCCTACTGGATGAATCGCCGGAAAGATCACGGCGCCATCTCATGGGTTCAGGCCGACGTGGGCCGGATGGAATGGCGCGGCCCTTGCTTCGAGGTCATTTGCGCCTTCGGGTTCACCGACTGGAATTTTTTTCGCCAGGTGCCGGGTCTTTTGAAAACGGGGGGGCTGTTTTTTTACCAGGGATTTTCGGCCCGGCAATTGACCGTGAAACCAAACCTGGACCCGGCCTGGACCAGCACGCCCGAGTCCCTTTCCGCCCTCTTTCACGGGTTTGAAATCCTGGCCTTGGAATCGTCCCCGTCACCGCCTTTCCGGATCAGCTTCGCCGCGGCCGCCCCCGGTTCTCCAGAGGAGTTGCAACCTTGAAAAAATGGGCGATACCGGGTTTCCTGTATGTTTTGTTGATGGCTGTTGGGCTGGGTGGCCCTTGGTGGGTCATTCTGAAGCGCCAGTCGTTTCAATTGATCGACCTGCTGATCTACGCCGGCGCGGTCGTGGCCCTGTTGGTCGCGGTATTCATGATGACGCTGATCGTGGCCAGAATATTTTTCCCCACCTATTGGTGGCTGGGGCAGATCGTCGGCAGGGATGTGTTCGAGTACGAGGGAATCTATTTCATGGGGCTGCGGTTGAGCCGGGTGCCCAACCGCATTCAAAGGATCCTGTTTGGGGTGGACGACCAGATGCGCAGGTGGGACCTGGTCTATGGGGTGGTGTTCCTGGTGTTGTTGGTGCCCCATGCTTTGGGGTTCATCACGGCCAACCGCTATTTTGAGGAAATCCTGCCCAACCCGGCACGGTTTTCCCAAACCCTCCATTTCCCTTTCCTTTCCTCGATGCCCGTGATGAGGGAATGGGGCATTTCCTGGAGCCCGGACGCCAAACTTCGCCAAAAAGTCGGAGAGGCCTTGAAGAAAATGGAAGCGGCCGGCGGCAAGGACAATGGGAAACGAATTCGGCTGGCCCAGCTCTATCTGTTGCAGTCCTTCACGCTGCGCCCCCGCGCCGGGAGTCTCTTCCTTAATTCACCGGGAGAACGGATCATATTCGACCAGGGCGAGGGCGCCCGGGCCGCCAACATGCTGAAAACCATGGCCGAACTGCCCCCCATCAAACGGGCCGGTTGGAACGGCAGCATCCTGACCCTGCTCGGATTCTATCATCTGGCCAACGGCGGCTTCCAAAAAGCCGCTGAATTCTCGGGCAAGGCGGTGGTCGAATTCGGCGACGGGGAGGAGTCGAAAATTTCCCGCTACCAAATCCTCCTGCTGGCCGGGCTGACCGCGATGATCACCGGAAACGAGGAGGGCGCCGATGATTACCTGAGCGTCATATTGAAGGATGAAAGGCTCCCCAAACTGGCCCATGCGCTGGCCCTGGAACTCCTGGGAGACCTGAGGCAGCTTCAGGGGGAGCGTGAAAATTCCGCCAAGTTCCTGGACCAGGCGATGAAAATTTTCGAGTCGGTGCGGGACCCCAACGGCGTGGCCCGCGTTCATCTCAAACGCGCGGTGCTGGCCCTGGACGACGGGGATCCTCTCCAGGCCAGCGTGGATTTGTCCAAGGCCTCACAGCTCGCCCATCGCCTGGGCGATGTGTTTATCCTCAACATGGTGGAGCAACTGGCTCTGAAATTCCCGGGCTGACCGGCGATTCCGATCGCTTTTCCGCCCCCCGGATTTTCCGTCCGCCGGTTCTTCGCCGGCGTTTCTCTTCGCTCTCCAACAGCAATCGTTTCGTGGGCCGCGGCATCGTTGTGCCCCAGCGTCACTGAATTCATGTTCCGGAAAAGGGATTCATGAGTCCTTTTTCCGGCCATGGAAGGTCCATGATGACAGGGCTGGCCGGTGCGGCGCCAAATCCGCTTATAACGATGGGACGGGCGCTCGCCGCCGTTTGGGTTTCCTCCCCGGTTTCCTGGCGGATTGCTTCAGCAGGTAGGCCGCCACGCGGGGGCGTTTGTACAAGCGGGAGATGAGGAGGGCGGTGCGGTTGCTCCGGCTTTTCCGGTTGACGTCGGCGCCGCTGTTTACCAGCAGCCTCACCAGTTCCAGGCTGCCGGCCTGGGCGGCCTGCATGAGGGGGGTTTGGCCGGATCGGGGGCCGGGCCGGTTCACGCCGGCGCCCCGCCGCAGGAGGGTTCGCACCACCGCGATGGCCTGTGCGGCCCGCGCCCCGCCCGCCGGGCTTTGGAGCGCGCTGGCCAGGGGCGCGCCTTTGGCCGCATCGGCGCCATGGGCCAGCATGAATTCGATCATCTTCAGGCGATGGAGGCCGGCGGCGTTGTCCAGCGGGGTTTTCCCGAACCGGTTGACGGCGTTGATGCCGGCGCCATGGCGGAGCAGAAACCGCATCGCCACGATTTTCCCCCACCCCGCCGCCCAATGAATGGGGGTGTTTCCGGATCGGTCCCGCTGGCGGGCATCCGCGCCAAGCTTGAGCAGGCGTTCGGCGGCGTTCCATTTTCCCATTCTCAACACGCCGGTCAGCGCGCTTTGGGCGGTTCGGGGATCATTGAGCCGGTTGAGGGCCATCGCCGACGAATCCCCACCCGCTTCGATCATCCGGATCAGGGCGAAAGGCGTGATCGCGGCCCCTTTTTCCATCAGATACTCCGCGATGGCGATGTGTTTGCCGGCCGTGGCTTTTTCCAACGCGGTGCGCCCGCCATATCCGCCACCCAACCCCGGGGCGGAGCGATGCACCGCGTTCAGGCCGGCCCCCTTTTCCACCAGGTATCGCACGATGGCGAGGTGTCCGGCCTCCGCGGCCGCCATCAGGGGCGTCATGCCTTCCGTGGAGGTTTGGCTGGGATCTTTTCCCAGGGTGACCAGACGCTTGACCTGGGGCAGGTCCCCCTTCCCGGCGGCCGCCATCAGCGGCTTTTTCCCGGAGGGGGGGGCGGTCATCGAGCACCCGGACAGCGACAAGGTGGTCAGCAACAGCAAGGTGGTCAACAGCAACACGGTGGGCGTCATCCGCGGGGCGGCCAGCCAGCCGGACAAGCCGGGATGGGCCGGGAAGCGCGGTGCGGCTTTTGCCGATTTTTTCATTGGATTCCCCCGGATCGATGACCGAACGGCCTGAAGGAGGAGGATGGATGCAGTGGAAAAAGCACGGCTGGGAGGAACTGGAAAAGAGAACACGCCTATCCCCTCAGCTCTGCTAAATATGGCGTATTTGAAATTAATTCAATGGTTTAACTGGATAAAAGTCCTTCATCCCGATAAATGCGGAGATGGACGGCCCATCCATCGATTCCTGGAAGCGGTGATCCTACCCAACAGCACCTCACCCCCTGGCCCCCTCTCCAACAGAGAGGGGGAAATTCTTTGTAATTACAACAATATATCATAAGAACGCCCCTCTCTTTTGGAGAGGGGCAGCTCCGGGCACGGTGTTTGTGGCCGGGGCGGGGTGAGGTGCCGCGTGAAAAAACACTCCCGCATTCCAAATCAAAATAGATTAACTGGGCTAAAGGAACAGGAAAAAAGAATTGAGATTTGGGGAAGAAAGCACAGCCGGGAATTATTTTTTCCAGGGGGAGGTCTCCCGCCCTTTAGCGCTACCCGGCGGCCTTTTGTCTCACCAGGGCCCGTTTGAGCTTGCCCTCGAATTTCCCGGCCGGGATGCCGTCCTCATCTTTTCCGCCCGATGCCGCCGAACCGAGCTGCTCCCGGGC
The DNA here is from genome assembly GCA_022573975.1 of SAR324 cluster bacterium. Taxonomy (GTDB): domain Bacteria; phylum SAR324; class SAR324; order SAR324; family JACQKK01; genus JACZSY01. Next base: position 11,711 of record JACZSY010000049.1, read on the forward strand.
TTTTTGTTCGGCCTGGCGTGCCCGCTCCAGGTCGATCTCCCCGGAAGTTTCCACCATCTGGGAGAGCAGGGTGACCCGGTCCCCGGCCACCTGGACATATCCGTAATGAACCGCGGCCTGTTTGCGTTGTCCGTCTTCCTCATAGGCCAACACACCGGAACCCATGGCGGTCACCAGCGGAACGTGTTGGGGAAGGATGCCCAGTTCCCCCTCCGAGCCGGGCAGGGTCACCCAGGGGGTTTCGGCGGAAAGCACGCGTTTTTGGGGGGTCAGAATTTCCAGGGTCAGCAGATCGGCCATCGGGGTCTCGTTCGGTGTTACCGGTTGGTGGTTTCCGGGCGGCACCCGGGCTTTCCATGCGCCCGGCCCGGCGGATGCGAAAAACCCCACCCCCATGCTTCATTTATTCCATGGCCCGCCCGTTTGCGCAACAATCGCTTGCGTCCCCCATCATCTCCCCCGCGCCACCGCGGCCAGGGCTACCCCTGCGGTCACGGAGACATTGAGGGAAGACAGGCCGCCCGCGATGCTTCCACCCGCGATGCTTCCACCCGCTATGCCTCCACCTCCCATGCTTCCACCCCCCAGGCCTCCGCCTTCGATATGGCAGACCTCCCCGCAGGCCCGGCGGGCTTCCCGGGAAAGCCCCTCGCGCTCCTGCCCTAAAACCAGCGTCAGCGCCTGGGCGGCCGGCTCGTTTTCCGGGTTGTTTTTCGGGCTGTGTTCCGGGTTGTTTTCCGGGTTGTTTTCCGGTGGATCGGCCAGGGCCTCCTCCAGCGGGCGGCCGCCATCGGTCTCCAATCCGATCACCCGGAACCCGGCCTGGGCCAGCGTGCGCAATGCGGTGGGGAGCTCGGGCGCGGCGAAAAATCGTACATGTTCGGCGCCCCCCTCGGCCACCCGGGGCACCGCGGCGTTCACTTTTTCCCGCGGCGAGGCGCCTCCCGCCAACAGCCCGCCCACGCCGAAAAAAGCGCAACTGCGCACGATGGCGCCCAGGTTGTGGGGGTTGGACACGCCGTCGAGGGCCATCCACACTTCCCCGGCCCGTGAGGCCTGGCCGGCCACGGCGGATGTCAGGGCGAGATGCCTGAGGGGATGGCAGACCACCACGATGCCCTCGTGATGCGGGCTTTTGGCCACCTTGCCCAGGGCTTCGGCGTCCAGTTCGCGGTAGGGAATATGCCGGGCGGCGGCCCAGGAGAGCATGCCCCGCAACTGGCGGCGCATCCCTTCGGCGTGATAGAGGCGCACCAGGTCGCCGGGACGGTGTTCCAGCATGGCCAGGCAAGCCTTGACTCCGTACAAGGTCTGGGTTTCTGTCTTGTTTGTGTTGGAAGCGGCCATGCTCATGCCTTGCCGGAAATGGGGGGCCGGCGTCAAGCTTTCGGTTTGCGCGTTATCTCCCCGCTGCGCTTGCCGGTGCCTCCGCTGCGCTTGCCGGTGTCCCCGCTGCGCTTGCCGGTGCTCCCCGCGGGTGGGCGGCGCTTTGGTTTGGAGGTTCGCCGGCGCTTGTCCGCGGCGGAGTCTCCACCGGCGGGGGATTTCAGGCCGCCGGTTATCGCTCCCATCACCGTCACTTCCCGCCGGTCGTGGTACAACTGACGCATCCGCCATCGCAATCCAGGCACCCCGGCCAGATATTCCCGCACGGGAGCAAGGGCGGCCAGCGGCTCGCGTTGGGGAAGCTTGAGGTTGACCACGAATCGCCGCATCCAGCCGTTTCCGATCCATTTTTTGAGCAATCCCAGGCAAACCCCGGGCGGGATCAGCATGTCCGCCAGCAGCCAGTCCACCGGCAGCCAGGACGCCGGGGGCCGGAAGCGCAGGCCGTCGGCCCGCAGGTGGGTCAGCTCGCCCGGCAGTTCCTCCACATGCTGGAGCCGGAGCGATGCGTTGTCCACCGCCATCACACGGCAGCCGCGCCTCAGGCAGGCATGACTCCAACCCCCGGGGGCCGCGCCCAGGTCGATCACCGTTTCCCGCACACCGGGCCGCCATCCGGACAACAGCCAGGATTCCTCCAGCTTGAGCGCCGAGCGGGAGGGCGCGCCTTCGGGTTGGCGCAGGGGGGAAACGCCACACGGGAAAGGGCTGGCCAGTTCATCCGGTTGGGAGACGGCGCACCATAGCCCGCCTTGCACCAGGAAGCACTGCATCACGGTGTTTCGACCTGCCGTGTTTTGACCTGCCGTGTTTCGATCTGCCGTGTTTTGACCTGGGGAGCTTTGGCCAACGGAGCTTTGACCAGCGGAGCTTTGGCCTGTTGAATCCATGCCGCGCCACCCCCCGGATGCCCCCCCCGCCCATTCATTCCAGGCGGGAGGCGGCCCATGGAGGGAAGGTTCCCAAAGGCGCGCCAGCTTGTTTCGCAAAACCGCCGCGGGCCCGCCCAGGGCGGCCTTTCCCTGGCCGTCCACCGTGAACACATGACAGTTCCCGATGGCGGGTTGCCGGGGAAACCGCGAGGCCAGCCAGCCCATCGCCTCTTCGGCCAGCCGCTCCGGTTTCCCGCCGGAAATCCAGGTAACTCCCGGCAGCCTTTGCTGCTCGAAAATGAGAGCGCCGCCGGCTCCATCTTCCCCGGCTGGCCGCTTTTTTCCCTGTCCCCTGGCCGGGCGCCCGCCCTGCCATGAAAACCACCCCCGGCCGGAACCAGGGCGATCTTCCTGCCGGAATGGCGCAACCGGAAATGCTTCGGGAAAAGCCATCGCCACCTCTTCCCGCAGCCAGTTTCCGTTCCCCGGCCGATAGATGGAGACATGGGTGATTCGTTCAGCAGCCATGATCTCATCATAGGACCAAACGGAAGGTTTTTCCCTCCATCGTTTTTCCACAGTTCCCGCATCATGGGGTCACGATTTAATGATTCAATACAAGCCAGGAATACGACAGGAAGGTTCGGAAACCCATTGAACCAGGAGACCGGCCGGAAGTCGGCACAGCGGAATGAATTTGAAGCTCAAGCCGCCTGAAGACCCGGGCAAAAATCCAAGCGGTTTCCGGGCAGGCATGTTCCAGGAAATTCCCACCTGCACCAGCGGGAATTGTGGTGTGGTGGCCATTGAGGTGGATTATTTTTTCCCCTACCTCGATGATTACAACAGATGCCAGGAACACCGCCTCCCAGCCGGATTGACGGCGGCGCCAATGGCCTGAAACGGATTTGAGAAAGAGAAAGTACGGAGAAAATTTATACGTGACGTTCGTCCCCTAAGGTGTGTCATCCGCATGGTAAGCGTCCCCCCTAACCCATTCCAATACCATGTAGGTGGCACACCTTTTTTTTGTTGCAACGATTCCCCCCCAAAAAAAGTTCTCCAAAACCCCGCAAATGTTGGCGCTCCCCGGGCACCGTTGCCTGAAAAGGCGGTGCAACGCCCGGCCTGATTGTCCCCGGTCCTCCCCGGCTTATTCCCACCGCTCCAGCGCATCCATCAGGCTGCGTTCCGTCCCGCTGTCCGCGGGGCCGACCAGCGCCAGGCGCGCATGTTCGCGCGAAACAGCGGATTCCGCCATTTCGCGCAATTGCTCCAGGGTGACGGCGGCGATGCCCTCGCGTTCTTCCTCCACTCCCCGCACGGTGCTGTAGAGCTGTGGCCAGGCGTATCGGCCCAATTGGGCCGAGAGGGAATCCCCTTCGAAATCCAGGTCGTACAAATGCCGCATCCTGGCCCGCTCCAGTTCGTCCTCAGTGGGGCCAAAACGCCTGAAGCGGGACAATTCCTCGAAGAGATGTTTGAGGAGGAGCTCCAACCGGCCTGTCGCCACGGAGGTGGAGATGTCCAGGGTGCCGGCATCCCAGTAGGCCGAATATCCGGCGTCGATGTGGTACACCAACGCCATTTCTTCCCGAATCACCCTCTGCAGCCTGCTGGTGGGGCCGTCGTCCAGGATGCGGGTCAGCAGGATCGCGGTCAGTTCCGCCGCGTCGTTATACCCCGGCGCGGGCAGGCCGATCTGGAGATGAAACTGATTGCCGGAATCGGGCACGACCTTCACCCCCGGCCCGCCGGGGACCCCCGCGCTGGACCGGGGGGCTGGGATCGGAGGGGCCGCCGGATTTTCGCCTCGATCCCCCGGCGCGGGCTTCCAATCGCCGAAGTGACGATCCACCATGGCGATCACGTCCTCGCCCTCCAGGCGCCCGGCCAGCCCCAACACCATGTTTTCGGGACGGTAATACCTGGCATGATGGGTGCGGATTTGTTTCTCCCCCATCGCGGAGATGGTTGCGGGCACTCCGCCCACGCAGCGGCCCAAGGGATGATCCGGCCACATCAACTCCGCGGTCAGGATGGCCGGATTGATCATGCGATGCTGCTCGTTGTAATCGTAGGAGAGTTCATCGAGCAGGATTTCCCGCTCTTTTTCCAATTCCGCGAAGGCGGGCCAGCGCAGGAAGCGGGCCAGCACCGCCAAACTTTGGGAGAGTTTCGCGGGATGCACCGTCATATCGAAATCGGTGGTCTCCACGCCGGTATGCGCGTCCAGCATCCCCCCCACCTCTTCGAAGGCCCGGTTGAGCGTATCCCCATCGGGGAATCCCTCGCATCCCCGGAACAGGACATGCTCCAGGAAATGCGAGATACCCAGTTCCTCCGCCGATTCGAAGCGGGAACCCACCCGTACCATCATCAGCACCCGCACCTGGTGGGTGGCCGGGCGATCCATCACCACGGTGACCAGGCCGTTGGAATGACGATGTATGTGGGAGGGAGTCATCGATTGGCGGCGTTTCGGCGGTGTTCCGATGGTGTTTCGACAGTGTTCCGGTGGCGTTCCGGTGGCGTTTCGGCGGCCAATGCGGCGGCTTATGCGGAGGGGTCTAACCCCAAAAGAACCGCATGCTTCCCCGCGGGCGTCCTGTGGGCATCGCTCCGGGGAGGCGGCGGGCCTGCCGGGCGGTCTCCCCGGCATGAGGGCCTGGCATCTGGCCCGGTTTTTTTGCTGGCATCTTTCCCCGCGCCGCGGCCCGCGAGCTTTGCGGCTTTGCGGCAGGGCCGGCTCTGGGGCAAAGTTCAATCAAAAAGCCCTCCCGGCCGCCGGCGGCGATGCCGGGCAAAGGGGAGGGCTGGTTCGGCCGTGTCCAAGGCGGTGGATAACCGCCTTGAATCGCACGGGGCCATCCGGCGGACGTTATTGAAAAGGCGCCAACACGGAGGCCATCAGCGACACGGTCTCGGGCTGGGGCGGCACCATGGGCAGGCGATAGTTGGTGTCCATCAGCCCCAGGTGTTTTGCGCCGGCCTTGGCCGGAATCGGATTGGACTCCACGAACAACGCATCGAACAGCGGGAGCAGCGGTTTCAACTGCTCGCGGGCCTTGACGAAATTACGCTCGGTGATGGTATCGGTCCATTCCCGCATGGCGGCGGGAACGAGATTCGAGGCGACGGAAACGACGCCCACGCCGCCGACGGCCATCAGGGGAATGGTCATGGCGTCGTCGCCGGAGAGGATTTGCAGGTCCCCATTGACCTTTTGGCAAAGAGACTGCATCTGGATGATGCTCCCGGAAGCCTCCTTCACCGCGAAGATGACGCCATCGGCCCCCAGCCTGGCGATGGTCTCCGGCAGGGCGTTGGAGGCGGTTCGCCCCGGGACGTTATAGAGCATGATCTCCAGCCCGGTGTTGTTTCGGATCGACTGGAAATGGGCGTAAATTCCGTCCTGGGTGGGCTTGTTGTAATAGGGACAGGCGGAGAGAATGCAGGTCACGCCCAAATCCTTGAAGCGTTTGCCCCGTTCCACCGCCTCGGCGGTGTTGTTGGAGGTGCAGCCCACCACCACCGGCACCCGGCCCTCGGCCAAGCGCAGGGTCAGGCGCACCACCTCGTCCTGTTCCCCCTCGGTCAGGGTTGGAGTTTCGCCGGTGGTGCCCAGTGGCACCAGGAAATTGACCCCTCCATCGAGCTGGAATTCGATGAATCGTTCCATGGCCTCGAAATCAACGGACCCGTCCGCCTTGAACGGGGTGACCATGGCCGTCCCCACTCCGCAAATCGCACTTTTGTCCATGATATGCTCCTTTAATTTCGCGGCCGGTTCGGTTGGATTAGACTCCCATCTCTACGCCTGCCGGGGGCGCGGGTCAAATAAAAACAGGGGGCCATCTTCAACGCCCCGGTTCGATCAGGCCAGGCAGGTGATGTCCACCGAATCTTTAATGGCCAAATTGGACAGGGCGCCCTCCAGGTTTTCAAAAAAATCGTTGTCTTCCACTTCGTCTTTGCTTTGATAATTTTCCGGGAAACTATCCTTCAACAATTCCAGGTAACGGGCCACATCGAACTGAAAATCGATCATGCACTGTTTTCCGCACTCGGGGCAGATGGTGGTGCACATGCCCATCAGCGGCAGGTCCTGAGGCCGTTCCACCCCGGGGTCGCCGTTTACGCAAGCGATCAGTTCAGCCATGGATTCCCTCAAGAGAAACCAGCCATGGATGTCCAGCCGGATTTTTTTTTCGCAACAAGGACAGCTTGTCTCTTCGGTGATCATTTTTTTACCTTCCCCCCAGCATGTGGATGAATCGTTTGGTACGGGTCCATTCCCCGCCGTTTGCGGCGGGATCATTCATGTTGGATGAATGCCTGGATTTCCTTCGTGTAAAGCAGGCATAGTTCGTTTTTCCTTCTATTTCAAGTATGACCTTTGCATCGGAACCGCCGGACGCCTCCTCCATTGGCCTTGGAGGGCGCCGGCAACCCATCGTAGGCAGCCATGACGGGGCCCAGGGCGCCCGGCGGCGGGAAAGGTGAACTATGAGAGACCATGGCGGGCGCCGTGAAGAGACCCCCTTGGCGTGGGCGGAATAGCGGAGATAAATTTCCAGCATGAAACCATGGTCACGATGAGGAAACCAACCGGAAGAGCGGATGGCAAACACCTTCTTGCCTGAAATTTCACCGCCTGGGGAGGCTGGGGTGGTGGTGATCGGTGGCGGCATCGCCGGTTGCGCCTCGGCCTATTACCTGGCCAAACGGGGCGTGCGGGTGGTGTTGCTGGAAAAAGGGCGCCTGGCCGGAGAACAATCCTCGCGGGCCTGGGGCTTCGTGCGCCAGCAGGACCGGCACCCGGCCGAACTGCCTCTGATGGTGGCGGCCAACAAAATCTGGCGGGGACTGGAAGACGAGTTGGGCGCCGATTTGGAATGGACTCAAGGGGGCATGCTGGCCCTGGCCCGTGACGGGGAGGAACTGGCCCATTATGAACAAAGGGCGCGCCTGGAACAGGCGGCCGGGGCCGATTCGCGCATGATCGCTCCGGCCCAGGTGCGATCCCTGCTGCCCCAACTGGAGCAGCCGGTGCTGGGCGCCTTGCACACGCCTTCGGACGGACACGCGCACCCGGAAAAGAGCACCCTGGCCCTGGCCGCGGCCGCCGGACGGATGGGCGCCGATGTGATCGAACACTGCGCGGCCGAGCGTTTGGTGATCCAGGGAGGGCGGGTGACCGGCGTGCTGACCGGCCGTGGGGAAATCAAGGCCGATGCGGTGCTCTGCGCGGCCGGGGTTCATGCCACCAAAATTTGCCGCATGGCCGGGCTGGAGCTGCCGGTGCGCTCGGTGCGTTCCACGGCCTGCGCCACCGCGCCCATCCCCCACTTCACCCGCCTGGCCGTGAGGGGGCTGGACTTGGCCTTCCGCCAGACCCGGGGCGGGAACCTGATCCTGGGCCGGGTCAGCGATGGCTCGGCGGACTACGACATCACCCTGGAAGCCTTCCGGCATGTGCGCTGGTTCCTGCCCAATTTTTTCAAAAACCGGGAGATGCTGCGCCTGCACCTGGGCCGCCCGTTGCTGGCCGATCTGGCCCGGGCGCTGCCCGGGGCCCCCGCCTGGTTTCGCGCGCGCCGCCACCCGTTCGCCCATACGGTGGACATGGAACCCAGGCCCAATCTTCGCACCGCGGAATTCAACCGCCGGGCCTTCGAGCGTCTGTTTCCCAGCCTGGGCGAAATCCGCATCGAGCGGGTCTGGGCCGGCGTGATCGACACCCTGCCCGACCTGATCCCCGTGCTGGGCGCCACGGAGGTGGAGGGGTTCTATCTGGCCACCGGTTTTTCCGGCCACGGCTTCGCCATGGGGCCCATCGTGGGACAACTGATGGCCGCCCTGATCACCGAAGGCGCCGCGCCCTTTGACCTGCACCCCTTTCGCTTTTCGCGCTTCCGCGAAGGAAAAATCGGGAAAGCCAGGGTGTTGCGCTGAGCGGTCTTTTCCGCGTTTAAAGTGGGGGAGCCTGCGAACTGCTACAGCTTAATCCACAGATTACGCAGATTTCACAGATTTAAAACTGCGAAAAGGCAACAGCATTGGCCACTGATGAACACAGATGAACGCTGATGAACTGCCAACCGCGCTTCACCCTTTCCGGCATTTTTGAGCAGCCCGGATGGAGAGGAAAGCTTTGTTTTCACGGGGTAGGTGGGACTTGGAGATTGAAATTTTTCCGGTGGGGCCTGCTGTTGCGGTTCGCGGTTTAAATCTGCGTCATCTGTGTAATCTGTGGATAAGGCAGTTCGCTGTTATCGGCGTTCATCGGCGGTTCCCAGTGCAGTTCGCGGTTTAAATCTGCGTCATCTGTGTAATCTGTGGATAAGGTAGTTCGCTGTTTTCGGCGTCCATCGGTGGTTCCCAGTGCAGTTCGCGGTTTAAATCTGCGTCATCTGTGTAATCTGTGGATAAGGCAGTTCGCTGTTTTCGGCGTTCATCGGCGGTTCGCTTTGC
>JACZSY010000270.1 GCA_022573975.1 SAR324 cluster bacterium
TTCGCTGTTATCGGCGTTCATCGGCGGTTCCCTTTGCGGTTCTTTCCCCCCCATTCGCGTTCATCCTAAACGAAATTGGCGGTGAGGTCCTCATAGGACTCGCGGCGGCGGATCAGCCGGGACTCCCCCTGGTTCACCAGCACCTCGGCCGGTCTGGGGCGCATATTGTAGTTGGAGGCCAGCGCCATCCCGTAGGCCCCCGCATCCAGCAGGGCCAGCAGGTGGCCCACCTCCGGGCGGGTCAGGGAGCGATGTTCCAGGCCCTGCTTGTCCTGGGTGAACACGTCGCCGGACTCGCAAATATTCCCCGCCACCACCACCTCGGCGGCCTCTCCGGTCACGACCGAGGCGTTGACCACCTCGTGATAGGCGCCGTACATGGCCGGGCGGATGAGGTGGTTGAATCCCGAATCGGTGCCGACGAAGGTGTGGGCGGGAGTGGACTGCACATTGGTCACCCGCACCAGCAGGGAGCCTGCCTGGGCCACCAGGTAGCGGCCCGGCTCCAGCTTCATTTTTATGGGCCGGCCGTATTCGGAACGGAAGCTGGCGAAACGCTCGCACATGGCGCGGCCCAGCCCGGTCAATTCCAGCGGCTCCTGATCGGGCCGGTAGGGAATGCCGAATCCGCCGCCGAAGTCGATGAACTCCAGGGCCTCGAACCCCCGGGCGGTATTGAGGATGATCTCCATCGCCGCCAGCATTTCGGCGGTGCGCAGAATGCCCGTGCCGATGTGGGATTGTATGCCGGTGAGGATCAGGCCGTGGCGCCGCAGGTGTTCGGCGATGGCCTCGCGTTCGGTGTGGTAGATGCCGAACTTGGAGTCCGGCCCGCCGGTGATGACGTGATGATGGTGGCCGGCGCCCACGTCCGGGTTGATGCGCAGCGAAACGGTTCCACCGGGATTGAGCCGCCCGTAGCGGTCCAGTTCCACCAGGGAGCCCACGTTGACCGGCACCCCTTGCTCCAGGCAGTAACGGTAATCCTCCTCGGAGGTGTTGTTGCCGGTAAAGAGAATTTGCCCGGGCTGGAACCCCGCACCCAGGCAGAGCCGCACCTCGAAGGGCGATACCGCGTCGATATGAAAGCCCTCGTCCTTCAGGATGGCCAGCAGGGCGGGGTTGGCGTTGGCCTTGACGGCATAGTGCAGGTCGGGCTGGACGGCGGCGAAAGCCTCCCGCATCTGCCGGCACTGGCGGCGAATGGCCTCCTCCTCGTACACGTAAAGCGGGGTGCCGAAGGCATCGGTCAGGGCCTTGGCCTGGCAGCCGCCCAGATAGAGTTGATTGTCCCTCACGTCCATCGTCTTATCCCTTGATGCGTTTTTGCTGCCCGGCCCACATCCGCTCGCGCAGGGCGAATTTTTGCACCTTGCCGGTGGAGGTGCGCGGAAGCGCCTCGAAGATGACCGCCTTGGGGCACTTGAAATGGGCCATCCGCTCGCGGCAGAATTCGATCACCTCCCGCTCGCTCAATATTTTGCCCGGCTTGAGATTGACGAATGCCACGGGCACCTCGCCCCATTTGTCGTCGGGGCGGGAGACCACCGCCGCCTCGGCGATGTCCGGATGCCCGGCCAGCATGTTCTCCACCTCGATGGTGGAGATGTTTTCCCCGCCGCTGATGATGATGTCCTTGGCGCGGTCGCGGATTTCGATGTAGCCGTCCGGATGCATCACTCCCAGGTCTCCGGTATGGAACCATCCCTCCCGGAAGGCTTCCGCGGTGGCGGCCTCGTCCCGGTAGTAGCCCAGCATCACCGTGTTGCCCCGGATGCACACCTCGCCCATGGTTTCCGCATCGGCGGGGAGCCGATTGTGTTCGGCGTCCATCACGGCCAGTTCGGCGATCAGGTGGTGCCCGACACCCTGGCGCGCCAGTTGCCCGGCAAACTCCTGGGCCGGCAACTTCAGCCAATGGTCCTGCACCTCGCAAATGGTGGATGGCCCGTAGGTTTCGGTCAATCCGTAGAGATGGGAGACCTCCACGTTGATTTCCCGCATCGCCGCCAGCAGGGTCGGGGAAGGCGGGGCGCCCCCGGTGCCGGCCTTGACGGGCCGCTCGAACTGAAAAGGCTCCTCCTCGGCCAGGGCCGCCAGCATCTGCAAAACCACCGGCGCCCCGCAGAACAGGGTCACCCCTTCGTCCCGGATCAAATCGCGCATCAGGCGCCCTTCCACCTGCCGCATGCAAATACTGGCCGCGCCCATGCCCGGCGCGGCCCAGGAGAAGCACCAGCCGTTGCAATGAAACATGGGCAGCGTCCACAGATAGATGGAATCGGCGCTCATGGTCATTTCCAGCAGGTTGCAGGTGGCGTTGAGATAGGCCCCGCGGTGCGTATAGACCACGCCTTTGGGAAGCCCCGTGGTTCCACTGGTGTAATTGATGGAAATGGTATCGTTCTCGTCCCGCGGGAAAATAGCCGGGTCTTCGATGGAAGCCGAGGCCAGCATCGTTTCGTATTCCACAGCGCCCTCCGGCTGCCATTCCGGCTCGCTCTGGCCGTCCTGAACCACCACGAAATGCCTGACATGCTCCAACTCCCCGGCGATTTCCTTGATGACCGGCAGAAATTCGTAATCCACCATCAGCACCCTGGCCTTGCAATGGTTCAGAATGTAGCCGATTTCGCGGGGGCTCAGGCGGTAGTTGAGGGCCACCAGAATGCCCCCGGCCATGTGCACCCCATACGCGGATTCCAGTTGCGGCGGGATATTGGGCATCAAGGAGCACACGGTAACATCTTGTCCCACACCCATCGATATCAGGGCGTTGGCCTGACGGCAGACCCGTTGGAAAAATTCCTGGTAGGGATACCGCCGATTCCCATATATGACCGCGGTTTTGTCCGGATACACCCGGGCGCTCCGCCGTATAAACGATTGAGGGGTCAAGGGAAAATAATTGCATGCGTCAGTCATGAATCACCACGGAGGGTGTGCGGGGGAAAAATGATTTCCGATTGTGGTCCAAACCGTGGAACAATACAAACTCGAACCGATGGGCCGCCGAATCCATGCAGACAGCCCAATCCAAGAGGACGGCAGGAGCAAATACTGTTTTCATAGCATATTTCCCAAATGCAGAAAAGTGTCCCCATCCCCGGACTGGAACAAGACCCATCAGGGGCGCTTCCCTTCATGACCCGGGACTTGCCAGGATGCGGCGGCCGGATCAAAGCCGCGCCGGTGGATTTCCAGGTGGAGGAAATTCCGCTCTACCCGCTCAAAGGCTCTGGGGAACATTTGTATATTCAGCTGGAAAAAGAATCCCGCGGCAGCGAGGAGGTGGCGGGTCATATCGGGCGCGCGCTGGGGATCGCCCGCGGCCGGATCGGATATGCCGGGAAAAAAGACGCGCAGGCCGTATGCCGGCAGTGGTTCTCCGTCCAAACCGAACGCGACCCTGACTTGTCCGTACTGAATTCCCCTGGCATCCGGCTGTTGTCGGCCGGCAGGCACACCAACAAATTGCGCAGGGGACACTTGTGGGGCAACCGCTTTCGGATCGTGATCCGGGGCATCGACGCCAGTTCCGAACCCAGCGCGATTCTGGAGACCATCGCCCGTCACGGTTTTCCCAATTACTTCGGAGGGCAGCGGCTTGGGTTGCGAATGAGCAATGCCATTTCCGGCCGTGCCCTGGTACTCCGGGAAGCGCCCTACCGGGGGCCCGCGGAACACCTTCGTTTCCAGGTCAACGCCTACCAGTCCTTATTGTTCAACCGCGTGATCGCCCTGAGGCTTTCCACCGGCCTTTCAACACAGGGAGGATTGGGGCGGATGATGGAGGGAGACTTGGCGGTACTGCACCGCAATGGAGCCAGTTTCCCGGCCGGCGGCGAGGAACTGGACGCGCTGCAGGTCCGCGCGGAGCAGGGAGAACTCAGCCCCTCGGCGCCGTTGTTCGGCTACCGGGTGCCCCTGGCGGAAGGGCTTCCGGGACAATGGGAGCGGAAAATCCTGGCGGAGGAAGGGTTGAGCCTGGAATCGTTCCGGCTGGGAGGAAAAAGAAGATCCCCCAGGGGGGAGCGCAGGCCGGTGCGGGAATTCGCCCATGAATTGCGCTGGGAGCGCTGGAACGATGGGGAAACCCCTTGTCTTACCCTCAACTTCGAGTTGCGCCGTGGAGTGTACGCCACCTCCCTCGCCCGTGAAATCATCAAAAATGAGGATCGGTGCTCTTTTCCGGCGCCATGACCCTGGCCCCGCAAAACCCGGCGCCGATATTTTTTACCGCCGATAGTTTTAACGGCCGATAGTTTTAACCGCCGAAATTTTCACCTGCCGAAATTATTAACGCTTATGGATGCTCCCAAACCTTTTGACAAAGAAAGAGCATACAGTTGGTATCCAGGCCACATGCGCAAGGCGGAAAAGCGCATGGCCGCGGACCTGCGCAACGTGGATGCCGTCCTGGAAATCCGGGATGCCCGCCTGCCGCGTGGATCGGGAAATTCCGAATTGGGGAAATTGATCGCCAACAAGCCGCGTCTCTTGATCTTCAACAAGGCCGCATTGGCCGATACCGCCTTGAATCGCCAATGGGCGGCGTATTTCCAGCAACAGGAAATCCCCACGCTGTTCATGGACGCCGCATCCAAAAGCGGCCTCAATTTGATCCTGCCGCCTTTAAAACGGTTGACCGCCCCCAGGGCCGAATCTTTCCGGCGGCGCGGCATACGGCCTCCTCCGGGCCGTTTGATGGTGATAGGAATGCCCAACGTGGGGAAATCCACCTTCATCAACCGCCTGGTAAGCAGGAATCGCCTGAAAACGGAACATTTGCCGGGCACGACCCGCGGCATGACCTGGGTGCCGTTGCGGGACGATTTTCTGCTGATGGACACGCCGGGCGTGATGCTCCCGCGCCTGGACACGGAACGCGACGCCCTGCGCCTGGCCTGGATCGGGGCGATTCCCGATGGCGTATTGGGCGCCGACCGCGTGGTGGATTCTCTTCTGGTTGCGCTTGCCGGAATTCCCGGCGGGATGAACCAAGTGAAGCGGTACTACCGTATTGAAATCCCGCCGGACACCCATCCCAAGATGGTGCTGGAAAACATTTGCCTGAAAAGAGGGTTCAAGATCGCCGGAGGGCTTCCCGATCTGGCCCGGGCGGCCGATGTGGTGCTCAAGGATTTCCGCGATGGACGTATAGGTGGTTTTACCTTCGAGGCTCCTGGGGATTTAGAAAAACAGGAGGGTGGGGAGAACTAGAGCGGATGGAATTTAGAGGAGGTGTTGATTCGATAATAAGGGAACATAATATATTTTGATGAAAAGCCTATCAAGGGCCGAATTCCCCGAAGCTTGCTGCGTGAAAGAAACCGGATTTTCGATTGTTGATACCCCGTAGCTCGCTGCGGGGTCGTTCATTTCAGGGAATGATCAAATGGAGATGGAAGGGAGGGTTTTATTGGGAGAGATGACTATTCCGGAAACATAATATTAAATGCCTATTCCTTTAGCTCCGCAAAATTTTTTTGAATTTGAAGGCGGGGATGGGGTTTTCCACGCGGCACCTCAC
>JACZSY010000271.1 GCA_022573975.1 SAR324 cluster bacterium
CTTCAGGTCGTCCCCACCGCCCAAATCAAGATCCAGATCGTCCCCGCCCAAGTCGTCTCCGCCTCCAGCGTCGTCCAGCTTCAGGTCGTCCCCGCCGCCCAAATCAAGATCCAGGTCGTCCCCGTCCAGGCCGGCATCTTCATCCCCCAATGCGTCCGTATCGGAATCCAGGCGAATCTCGCTGTCCATTTCCGAAAACGACAGGTCGTCGTCCAGGATGAAATCATCGATTGACGCTTCCAGATCCTGATTGTCGTCTGAAGTGATGCCGGTGTTTTCACTGACCATCGGTTACTCCAAGGCTATCGCCGCGAATGTGCGGAAAAGGAAAATGAATGACTTTACCGCAAGCAGCCAAGTTGCTGATTTCCGGCTTCTTTTTCGCCGCAAGCGGCGTGGATTGGACCCCAAAAAACAGATTCAAAATGCTGCCTGTTTCATCCTATTACATTTGACGGGGAATTTGGAACCGGGTTGCAACCGGGGTTTTTCCCCGGAGCGTTCCAAACATCTCCCCTTTGATGGGTTGCCATGGTATTTTCATGCCAAAATGGGCAATCGTCATGAAATTCAAGGTTTTTTTCGCACCTTATCATGCCGGCCCTGAAAAGAGAGCATCCTGTTCCATATCCCGCCAGCAATTAAGCATCCGATTCGCCAAAAATGCCATCCACTTCCGAGCCCATGTCCCTGATCGATTCCGAGTTGACCGCCCATGGAATTTTTCCGGATCGGCGGCAACGGGATCGTTTGAATCATTTCGTGGAAATGTTGGAATCCTGGAACCGGCGCATCAACCTGACCGGCGCGCGCAACCGCGCCACCCTGATGCGGCGCCACATCCTCGATTGCCTGATGCTGGAGACGGTGGAGCGGCCTTCCGCGTTCAACAGGTGGGCGGATTTGGGATCGGGGGCGGGATTGCCCGCGTTTCCCATCGCGATCATGCACCCTGAATATTCGGTCGTTTCCGTGGAAAAAGTCGGGAAAAAAGCGACCTTTCAACAATTCGCGGCGAGGTCCCTGGGTTTGGAGAACCTGATCGTGCACAAAGGAAATGCCGCCCTGCTGGCCAACGGGATGCGGTTAAACCCGGAATTCGACGTGGTGGTGGCCAGGGCCTTTGCAAAACTTCCGCTGCTGATGGAATTTGGGGCCAAGCTGCTCCGGCCCGGCGGCCAGCTTTGGGCCATGAAGGGGAAACGCTGGCGGGAGGAATTTTCAGAAGTGTCCCCGCGGCTGCTGGAGCGCTTCGCGCCGGGACCCCAAACTCACTCCTACCTGCTGGAAAAAAATGCGCCGCCCGGCTGGATTCTGGTGTGGACCCGGCGGCCGGATGCACAGGCCGGTGAAAAAAACCGGCTGCAAAGAGAAACCGCCGATTAACGCGGGGAGAACCTGCGGTTTTCATTCTTATCTTTGTTCATTTGCGTCCATCGGCGGTTGCAAATGACAAAATTGAATCTTTTTGCGAGGGTCCATTCCACGCCGCTTGCGGCGAAAAAGAAGAATTTCCCCCGGCGGAGACCCCCTTGGCTTGCCGCGGGGTGTTTCCTTGATTAAAGATTGCGAAATAATACGGCGGCGCGATCGGAAACGAGCGCATCGGGTGGAGGCTGGGCTGTCATGGCGCCTGGGGCTTGATTACCACGTCGATGCGTCGATTCAACGCGCGTTGTTCACGGGTGTCGTTACTGAAACGCGGGCGGAATTCTCCATAGCCGATGACTCGAATGCGTTCGCCTTTTAACCCTTCCGACTCGAAAAACCGGGCCACGGCGCTGGCCCGGGCCGAGGATAACTCCCAATTGGAGGGGAAACGCCGGGAGGAAATTTTCCGGTCATCGGTATGGCCTTCCACCACGACCTTGTTGGGCAGCCCGAACAGGTAGGCCAGGAACTTGTCCAGAATTTTCCTGGCTCCCGGCTTTAAATCCGCCGAACCGGTTTCGAACAATACAGTGTCCTTGAAGGATACCACCACGCCGCGTGGATCGATGGTGACGAATACTTCTTCCGAAATTTCGCTGGTTTCGATATTTTGCGCCACGATTTCCAGCACCGCTTCCTTGCCATCCAGGAAAAACGGGGAACCGGGAGGCACCGGCTTGAAGCTTTCCGCGACGGACTTGAACTTTTCCGTGTCGGTCTTGCAGAAGGAGAAAAGGAGAATGAAGAACACCAGCAACAGGGTCACCATGTCCCCGTAACTGAAAATCCACCAATCGTTGAATTCTTCACACTCGTGTTCCTCTTCGAATCGCGCCATCAGCCTTCCTCCCTGGCGGAGGCGAACTTCATCTCGTCGTACATCTGCTTCATTTCCAAGGGTAGATAGTTGACCAGATCCTGCTCGATGTATTCCTGGCGCTGGCCTTGTTCGATGTAGAGCACACCGTCCCGGATCATCTCATGAAGCACCTTGTCCTGCCCTTTCTGGGCATCCAGTTTGTTGGCCCAGGGCGTGAAGAACACGTTGGCGATCAACATGCCATACAAGGTGGTGATGATCGCGAGGCCCATGGCCGGGCCGATGGAGGAGGGATCGTCGAGGTTCTGCAGCAGCAAAATCAACCCGATCAGGGTGCCGATCATGCCGAAAGCAGGCCCCAGCGAAGCGAACGTTCTGAGTATTTTGATGTCCTCGTCCCGGCGTTTTTCCAGATAGTGCAATTCGGAATGGAGAATTTCCACGATCAAATCCCGCTCAACCCGGTCCAGCACCAGCCGCAATCCATTGCGCAGGTAATCGTTCTCCACCGTTTCCAGCACATTCTCGATGCCCAGGATGTTCTGCCGGGCAATCTTGGCAATGTCCACGATGAAGGTTAGGGTATTGATCATTTCCTCATCGGGGGTTTTCCGGAAGGCCCGCGCCACCACCTTTCCCACCCGCAGGATTTTCACCATGGGGAAGGAAGCCAATACCGAGCCGAAAGTGCCTCCGATCACGATCAGGATGGAGGACGCATCGATGAAATGAATAAAATTTCCGATGTTGAAACCGAGAGGGGTGAAATCTACCGTGATCCCCATGAACACCATGCCGAGGGACAATATCAGCCCCATTAATGTTGCTAGATCCATATAGCCTGGCTCAGCTTTGGAGTGAAAATTTCCGGTGGGCTGGCGCCGCGCCTTCCCTGGCGGCCCACGGGTCTCAATTCGCATGCCGTATGGCATTTCACGGGCCGGATCGCTCCGAGTACCCGAGTTCTATCTGCGATAAAGCAAAATCCAGGCATTTTTTGCAGTTTCCGGAAATTCGTCATATTTTTTTTAGCGGCAGGGGTATTTCGCACACCCCCTTTTTTCTGTGCTTCGCGCGCTTTTTTTGCGCCCATGAAGTTTTGGCGGCCTATATCTTCCCGGCCCGGAATCCCAGTCGCCGCCGTTTCCCGCCGCGGCCCCGCGACCCGATGCATGCAAGGAAAATCCACCCATGGAAAAAAAGAATGACACCTCCCAAAGCGGCCAGGCGGCAAAATCCGGCTTTCTTTCCGCCTCGAGGGGCGGCGGCAGCGCCCGCAAGGAAAAATTCAATCTGGTGATCCTCGGCGGGGGTTCCGCCGGGCTGATGACCGCCGCGGGAGCCGCCGGGTTGGGCGCGCGGGTGGCGCTGGTGGAGCCGGGAAAAATGGGCGGCGACTGCCTCAATTATGGCTGCGTCCCCTCCAAGGCCCTGCTTCGCTGCGCCCGGGATGCGCGCGCCAAACGCGAGGGGCGCTTCGGCTCCGATGCGGTGGATGGCGCAAAAGAGTTCAGCGCGGATTGGGAGGCCGTGGCGGCTTGGGTGCGGGGGGCGATCGGCGCCATCGCGCCCCACGATTCGGTGGAACGGTTCCAATCGCTGGGCGTGGAGGTGGTGGCGGGCAAGGGCAGGGTGACCGGGCCGCATTCGGTGAGGGTGGAATTGAATGCGGGCGGCAGCCGCGAGCTGGAAGGCCGGGCCCTGGTCATCGCCACCGGAAGCTCCCCGCTGGTTCCCGCCATCCCCGGGCTGGAGGCGGCCGGATATCTCACCAATGAGACGGTGTTTTCCCAATCCAGCCTGCCCCGCCGCCTGCTGGTGATGGGCGGTGGGCCGATCGGCGTCGAATTGAGCCAGGCCTTCGCCCGGTTGGGTTCCCAGGTGACCCTGGTGGAGATGCTCCCCCGGATTTTGCAGCGGGAAGACGCCGATGCCGCCGAACTGGTGGCCAAGTCCCTGGAACGCGATGGGGTCGAAATCCTCACTTCCACCCGTGTCATCCGGGTGGAGGGGGGGCCAGGGGAAAAATCGATCCTCTGCCAACCTTCGGCCGGGGCAGGCGGCGGTGGCGCGAATGGCGCAACAGATGCCGGCGCGAATGGCGCAACAGGTGCCGGCGCGAATGACGCAACAGATGCCGGCGCGGACGCCCCCTCCCGAACCGTGAAGGCCGACGAGATTCTGGTGGCGGCCGGGAGGCGCGCCAACCTGGCCGACCTGGGGCTGGAGGCCGCCGGCATCCGCACCGGGGGCGGCCTTGTCCTCACCGACCGCCGCATGCGCACATCGCTGCGTTCGGTGTACGCCTGCGGGGATGTGACCGGTCCCTATCCCTTCACCCACATGGCCGGACAACAGGCCCGGGTGGTGATCCAAAACGCCCTGCTCCCTTTCAAGACGCGCATGGATTACCGGGTCGCGCCGTGGGCCACCTTTACCGATCCGGAGCTGGCGCGGGTGGGGTTGAACGAGGAGGACGCCACCGCCCAAGGCGTCGCGCACCGGATCATCAAGCTGCCCTTTTCCGGGAACGACCGCGCCGTTTGCGACGGGGAGACCGGGGGATTCCTGAAGATTTTGACCCCCCCTGGCAAGGATGATATTCTTGGGGCGACCCTCGTGGGGCCCCATGCGGGAGAGTTGTTGCACGAGGTGGTCTTGGCCATGCAAGCCAAATTGCGGCTGAGGGATATCGCCAACACCATCCATATCTACCCCACCTTGGCCGAAATTTTCCGGCGGGCGGGCGACGAATCGCGTAAAGCTTCGTTCACCCCTTTGCTGCGGCGGATGTTCGCAGCCTATTTACGGTGGCAGCGCCGATAAACCAGTAGGAACGCCGATAAACCAGTGGCAGCGCCGTAAAAACAGGGCCGCTGAAACGGCGGCATTTCTTTCCAGCCTTTATTCGAAGCCAAATGACCGAATCCAAAGACGAACCCCTGGTATTGAGCGACCTCCGCGAAGGGGTGGCCATATACACTCTGAACGATCCACAAAAACGCAATCCGCTTTCCAAGGCCATGCTGGAGGAATTGGGCGGACGATTGCGGGAAGCCGAGGCGGACCCGGCCGTGCGGGCGGTGGTCATCGCGCATCGCGGCCCGGCTTTTTCCGCGGGGCATAATATCCGCGAATTGGTGGGAGCGGACCAGGAAGCCGCCGCCGCCCTGTTCCGCCTCAGTTCCGCAATGATGGGACAGATTCGCAACCTGCCCAAGCCGGTGATCGCCCAGGTGGAAGGGCTGGCCTCCGCCGCGGGGTGTCAACTGGCGGCCACCT
>JACZSY010000272.1 GCA_022573975.1 SAR324 cluster bacterium
AGCGTGGCCTTTTCTCCGGACGGGCGGATGGTATTTTCCGGGTCGAACGACCGGACCCTGCGTTTGTGGGAGGTGTCCACGGGCAGGCACTTGCGCACGCTCGATGGGAAATCCCATGGGATTCGCTATGGGATTTATAACATGGCCTTTTCTCCGGACGGGCGGATGGCCCTCTCCGGGGGAGGTTTCAGGCGCTTCGATAATTACGTGAGCGTGTGGGAGGTGTCCACGGGCAAGGTGCTGCGCAAGCTCGAAGGGCATTCCAGGCCTGTCACCAGCGTGGCCTTTTCCCCGGACGGGCGGCTGATCCTCTCCGGGTCGAAGGACCAGACCCTGCGTTTGTGGGAGGTGGCCACGGGCAGGCACTTGCGCACGCTCAAAAAGCTTTCCAATGGGCCTCCCAAAGCGAAATAATCTCCGCGATGGTGGCTGGGGCCGAAGGGCCGCTTGACGAGGGCGTGTGGGCTTGGGAAATTTTTTCAAGAAGCAGCTCCCGCTCGACAAGACCCTTTTCTCGATGGGATTTTCCGATGACCGGCAAAAAATGCCAATCTATTTGTTCAACCTGGACGGGGTGCGGGCCGCCGGGCCGCGAAACCATACCGAGGGCAACGGCCTGGTGGAAGCCTGCAACGGCGCAAAGGTGCGCCAGCCGCTCTCTTCGCAAAACTCCATGACAACGCTTTTGCCATGAGTACCGTGGAATCGCCGGGAGGCGCCGGGCCGGTCGTGTTGTTCGACGGCGTTTGCAATCTGTGCAACGGCGCGGTGAACTTCATCATCGGCCGGGACCCGCATGGTTGGTTCCGCTTCGCTTCGCTGCAATCGGCGGCGGGCCAGGAGTTGTTGCGCGCCCACGGCCTGGAGCCGGGGCGGATGGACTCCCTGGTCTGCATCGCCGGGGGGCGGGCGCATCTCAAATCCGCCGCCTTGATCGCCATCGCCCGCGGCCTGGGGGGATGGTGGCGGCTGCCCGCGCTGGCGGCCGCGGTGTGGCCCCGCTTCCTGCGGGACTGGTGCTATGACCGGGTGGCGGCCAACCGGTACCGCTGGTTCGGCCGGCGGGAGGTTTGCCGGGTCCCGCACCCAGAACTGCTGGAACGGTTCCTGGACGGCGGATGAACCGCGGCAGGATTTTTCCGCCGCGCGGGGTCCCCCATGTCACCGTCCCCAGAGTCACCGTCCCCGGCGTTCCCCTCTCGCCTTTCGTTTCCCCCGTGATATAATTCCCGCAACGGTTCACATCGACTCAAGGCCCAAGAAGGGCCTTTCCCATCAGCGAGGGGTTTAATCATGGCCAAGGCATATTTCGCGGCGGGTTGTTTCTGGGGGGTGGAAGTGGCCTTCCGCAAGGTCGAGGGCGTCACCACCACTTCGGTGGGCTATATGGGCGGAAACACCGAACACCCCACTTATGAAGCGGTTTGCTCAGGCGCCTCGGGCCATGCGGAAGCGGTCGAAGTGACATTCGATCCCGGGCGGGTTTCCTACGAGCGATTGCTGGAGGTCTTCTGGGGTTGCCACGACCCGACCCAGGTCAACCGGCAGGGGCCGGATGTGGGCACCCAGTACCGCACCGCCTTGTTCCACGACGGGGAGGAACAGGCCGCCGCCGCCCAAGCCTCCAAGGCCGCGCTGGAGAGGCGCATCAAGCGCCCCGTGGCGACGGAGATTACCCCGGCCGGCCCTTACTGGCCGGCGGAGGATTATCACCAGCAATACCTGGAAAAAAGGGCGCGGAAAGGGTTGGGCTGGGGGTGATGGAAAAGACCCCAATGGAATGGGTAGTGCCCCTTGCCAACCCTCCGGGGCGGAGTCCGCCAAAATGAGCAGTGGGATAAAATAAGCTCCGGCCAGAACCCGGTGGAATCCGCCGATTCTTTTTTCACCCTCCGGAAAAATCACACCCGTGACCCGATCGTTCAAACCGCTGTTCATCGCGCTTGCCATGCTGGGGTGCATGCCGGCCGCGCAGGGCGCTCAAGACGCCCGCAAAATACCGAGTCCCCAGGGCGCCCAAGACGCCCGCAAAATATCGCTTCCCCAGCGGCTGAAGGTTTTTCCCGTCACCGGATTGCCCCTCAAGGGCCGGGTCACGATCTATTGGAACCGGCACCAGGTGCCTTTCATCGAGGCCGAACGGGACGAGGATCTTCCGTTGGTGCTGGGTCTGGTGCAGGCCCACCTGCGGCTGGGCCAAATCTCCACCCTGCGCATGATCGCACAAGGACGCGTGTCGGAGATGGCGGGCCCGCTCACGAAAGACATCGACCGCTCCTTGCGCATCCTCAATCTCGGCCGGGCGGTGCCCCAGATCATGAAAATGCTTTCGCCGGATCAGATGACTTGGCTGAAGCGGTTCACCGAGGGAATCAATCTTTATCAGAACAGGGCCGCCAGGCTGCCCCGGGAGTTCAAGATAATGAACATTCCCAAGGAATCCTGGCGGCCCGAAGACGTTCTGACCATAGGGCGGCTGGGGTCGGCGGATGTGAACTGGTTCGTCTTCTTCCGGCTGCTGCGTTACCACAAGAACAAGAACTGGAAAAAAATGTGGCGCCGGCTGGTGCGCGAAGGCACCGCCTCGCATCCCAGCTACACCGCCGATGCCGGCCCGGCGATGAATTTTCTCAGCGGCATCCTGCTTGGCATGAGCGGTTCGGGCAGCAACACCATCGTCGTGTCCGCCAAAAAAAGCGCCTCCGGTGGCGCGCTGATCGCCAGCGACCCCCATCTGGGGCTGCGATTGCCCAACCTCTGGATGATCGTCGGCTACAAATCACCCTCCTATCACGTGGTGGGATTGATGCCCGCCGGTGTGCCCATCATCGGCCTGGGACGCAATCGGCACATCGCCTGGGGGGGCAGCAACCTGCGGGCCGCCAGCAGCGACCTGTTCGACGTCTCGAGCCTCTCCCCCGCGAAAATCCGCACCCGCAGCGAGAAAATCAAGGTGCGCTGGTGGCCGGACACCACCGTGAAAATTCGGGAAACCGCCTACGGCCCCATCATTTCAGACATGACCCTGTTGGGCCTGGATCAATTCCCGGACTGGACACTGGCGCTGAAATGGATGGGTCACCGGCCCAGCAACGAGTTTGGCGCGATGCTCGCCCTGCAACGGGCCACCAATTGGGCCGAATTCAGGCAAGCCTTCGCCGGTTTCTCCGTTTCGGGCCAGAACATGGTCTATGCCGACGCCAAGGGTCACATCGGACAGGTGATGGCGGTGCGGCTGCCCAAACGGCCGAACCGCGAGCCGGTGGACATTGTGCTGCCCATGCGCGCCCTGTCGGCCTGGAGGCGCACGGTGAACACGCTGGACCTGCCGGCCAGCTTCGACCCGCCCAGCGGTTTCCTGGCCTCCGCCAACAACCGGGGCAGCAAGGCGCAGGTGCCCATCGGTTACTTTTTCTCCGCCAACGACCGCATCGAGCGGATTTACCAGTTGCTCAAAGCCGAAAAGGTGGTCTCGGTGAGGGACCTCTCCCGCCTGCAACGCGATGTGTACATGGCTTCGGCCAAGGCCCTGCGCAACGCCCTGTCGGCCTGGATCGCCAGGTTGGGACTGCGGGAAAAAATGGCCCCGCACCAACGCGCCGTGCTGGACGCCTTTCAATCGTGGGACGGGTATTACCGGGCCGGCTCCAAGGGCGCATTGGCCTTCGAGCTGGTGATGAACACCTTCATCAAGGAATATTACGAGAAGGTGCAACTGCAAGGGTACTTGTCCGTGGGGCGGCCCTACCGCATGATACGGCTGGACCTGAAACAGGCCGATCCCAGCCGCCTGGCCGAGGCGCTGAGCAACGCCTTCGACGAGGCCCCGGGCCCTTTCGAGGAATTCGGCACCTGGGGAGGGATGCACCGCCTGCAACTGGCCCATCTGCTGGGGCGGGTGCCCTTGATCGGAAGCCCGTACCGCTTCGGAAATTTTCCCGCCTCGGGCAGCACCGCCACGGTGATGAAAACCGCCCACCGGTTCACCGGCGAGAAGCACAACACCTCCTATGGCTCCAACGCCCGGCATATCTCCGACCTGTCCGATCCCGACCGCAACTACTTCGTCCTGCTGGGTGGACAGGACGGCTGGTTTGGCAGCACCACCTTCCTCAGCCAGTACCCGCTGTGGGAAAAAGGAAAAACCATCCAGGTGCCCCTGCTGCTGAAAACGGTGAAACGGAAATTCCCCTACAAGATGGCGCTCAAGCGCTGATCTCCCCATTCAATCCGCATTTTGGCAGGGTGTTCCCATTCAATTCCAATGAAGGGGAACGCCTTGGAATGCCCATCTTGTCATCATCGGAATCCCGAGAAAGCAAAATTTTGCCTGGAGTGCGGAATTAAGCTGGATTTCAGGTGCCCGGCCTGCGATGCATTGCTGCCGGGACAAGCTAAATATTGCTTGGAGTGCGGCCAAGACCTTTCCCAGCCAAAAAAACTCACGGAATCCAAGCCTTCATCCCCTCTGACGAAATCTCCAGGAGGTGAGCGCCGTCAAGCCACCATTTTGTTCTCCGATTTGTCGGGCTATACAGCGATGAACGAGCGGCTCGATCCGGAAGAGGTGGAGTGGATCATGAGCCGGGTCAAGGCCGAGGCGGTCAAGATCGTCGAGAGCCATGGGGGCATCGTCAATCAGTTTGTCGGCGATGAGGTGGTGGGCGCTGTTCGGCATTCCCACCGCCCATGAGGACGACCCTATGCGGGCGGTGCGGGCGGCCCTGGAGCTGCACGGCACGGTTCGTCGGGTCAGTGAGGAGGTGGAGCAACGCATCGGCGCGCCCCTGGCCATGCACACCGGCATCAACACCGGGCTGGTGGTGACCACCCCGGCCGAGGATGAGCGGGGCGGGCGGGTCGGCATCACCGGCGATACGGTCAATACCGCCGCCCGGCTGGTATCGTTGGCCCAGGCGGATCAGGTGGTGATCGGGCCGGATACCCAGCGGCGCGTCGCAGGTTTTTTCGACCTGGAATCCCTGGAACCGGTCACCCTGAAAGGCAAAGCAAAGCCTCTCACTCCCTGGCGGGTAAAGGGGCAGTCAACCGTCCAAAGCCGGTTCGAGGTGGCCGCGATGGCGGGGCTGACCCCATACACCGGACGGGAGGCGGAACTGTCGGCCCTGAAGGACTGCCTGGATAAAGCCATGGCGGGACAGGGGCAGCTCGTGACCCTTTCCGGCGAGGCCGGTCTGGGCAAAAGCCGCCTTGTGCATGAATCGCCATGGCTTGGATAAAGACCGGGTCACAGTGCTGGAGGGGCGCTGCCGGGAATCGGGGGCCAGCACTCCCTACCTGCCCTTCCTGGATGCCCTGCGGCGCGGGTTGCACCTGCGGGAAGAGGATTCCGCTGAGCAAGGTTTCGAACCCCTTTGTGTCATGCGCATTGGCAGGCGTCATCCCGGCTTCGCGGATCAGACCCGAGTCCGCATCCACGCCCACATGCAGCTTGTAGCCGCGGGCGGGCTGGCCCC
>JACZSY010000273.1 GCA_022573975.1 SAR324 cluster bacterium
GAAATACGCTACCGCCAAAAGCCTGGAACCCATCGTGTCCTCCCTCTCCAGCGCATTGCCCAGCATGGTGCCGGGAGCAACCGGAACGCCCCCGGCCAAAAGCCGGCCCTCCGGGGCGGGCTCCAATGGCACCGGCTTCAAGGCGGTCGCCGACGAGCGCACCAACAAACTGATACTGGTCGGAGACCCGCAACTGATCGCCTGGATCAAGGAAATCATCGTCCTGCTCGATATTCCAGCCGAGAACATCCAGACCGTGGTGCTGAGCCTCAAGTACGCCTCGGCCAAGAAACTGGAGCCCCTCATCACTTCCCTGGCCGAAGCATTGCCCGCGGTCCGGTCAGCGGCGCCATCGCTTGGAGGCAAACAACAAGAAAAAGCGGTGGTTTTAAAAACCACCGGCTTCAAGGCGGTCGCCGACGAGCGCACCAACACCCTGATCCTGGTCGGGGACAGGGATCTGATCAAGAAGTTCAGGGACATCATCGCCCTGCTGGACGTTCCGGGAATCGTGGAGGAAAAAGGGGTCAAGGTGATCGCCCTCGAGCACGCCGATGCCATCGAGATGGTGAAACTGCTCAAGGATGTGGACATCAAGGCGGACCCCAAGGGGAAATCGGACGCGGTGGCGCAGGTCTCCGGCATCCTTTCCAAGATGACCATCACCGCGGACAAGGCCACCAATTCGATCATCATCTTCGGCCCGGCGGAGGTAATCCAAACCATGGTGGAAATGGTCTCTCAACTCGACGTGCGCAGGCCCCAGGTGTACGTGGAGGTGCTGATCATGGAAATGACCCTGGAGAAAAGCCTTCAGTTGGGCATCCGCTGGCAGGCCACCGGCAAGGGGAGCGACGGCGTGGTGGGCGCGGGCTTTCCCGATGCCTCCCCCCGCACCCTGGAATCCGCCCTGGCCTCGGGCACCGGTTCGGTGATCGGCGTGGTGGGAAACGAGATCACCTTCGCCGGGGAGACGTTCACCACCTTCAGCGGTTTCATCCAGGCGACCGCGCAGGATCAGGACCTCAACGTGCTGGCCAATCCCCAATTGCTGACCCTCAACAACCAGGAGGCGGAGATCAACGTTTCCCAGGTGGTGCCAGTGTCCACCCGCACCATCACCAACGCCAACCTCCAGACCACCACCGAGTTCGAGTTCAAGGATGTGGGGATCATCCTCAGCATCACGCCTCAGATCACCGGCAAGAACCGGATTCGCCTGATCATCAACCAGGAGTCCAGTTCCATCGCCGCCCGCCAGACGGTGCAAAACCTCAATCAGACGGCGATCACGACGCTGAAACGCAAACTGAAAACCATCGTCGTGGTGGACAACGACACCACCATGGCCATCGGGGGTCTGATCCAGGAGCAAACCGTCGTAACCGAAACCAAGGTGCCCTGCCTGGGCGACATCCCGTTGCTGGGGTGGCTGTTCAAGACCAAGAGCGATAGTTTGCGCAAAACCAACCTGATCATCTTTATCCGCCCCCGCATCATCGCCACCCGCGAGGATATGGACGCGGCCACGGGCCGGGTGCGCAAGCGCTTCGATGAATTGCGCTCGCCCAAGGTGGATGCCGATGAAGTCCTGCGCAAATCCTTCGGCCTGCCCAAGGCCCCCAAGCCGGAAAAAGAAGAACAGCCGCCGGAGACCAAGGGCAAGGACGCCCCTCCTGGCGACGCGGGAGGAGACAACTGAGCACCCCGGCAGGGAAAACCGCTCCAGCCGGGAGAACGCGCTCCCCATCGGCTTCGCCCCAGGGAGTGGACGGTTCGTTCCCTTCGGGTTAGCTTGCGGTATGTCACCGGGTTATCCGGTAGTGGGTCAGTTTGAAAAGATAATTAAACCAACACCACGTCATGCTGAGCGAAGCGAAGCATCTTCTTGTTTTTTATGATTTGGGGTGTTTTGGAAGAAGGTACTTCGCTTCGCTCAGTACGACGGGATTCAAACTGACCCACTACCGGTTATCCATACCCGGTATTTCAATGGCCGGGTTATCGAACCTCGATGGAAGCCAGGGAAGGGCTTCCCGCCCACCTCAACGCGCGGTGGGGTTGAACAGCCCAGGGAGGATGCCACATGTACGATCCCTTGCAGGTGCAACTGTCCCTCTTCGAAGGCCCCCTTGACCTGTTGCTGCACCTGGTGCGCAAACAGGAATTGGACATCAACGAGCTCCGCCTGTCCGAATTGACCGAGCCTTACCTTGCGTACCTGGAACGCATGGAGGAGCTCGACCTGGACCAATGCGGGGAGTTCCTCGCCATCGCGGCCACGCTGATCTGGATCAAATCCAAGACCCTCCTGCCCAGGGAGGCTCTGGACGACGACGAGTTGGACCAGGAAACCGAGGACGAACTGCTATTGATCAGCCTGCAGGAACTGGCGCGCTTCAAGGACGCCGCCGTTGAACTCACCGGCCGCGACCTGCTGGGCCGCGATGTCTTTCCACGGGTGGCGCCTCCTGAAAACGGGGATGCGCCGGCCGATTCCGAACCGATCTTCGATGAGGTTTCCCTCTTCGCCCTGATCGAGGCGTTCAGAACCGCCCTGGAGCGCGCCGCGACCGTGCGCGAGTTGCACATCATCCCGGAACGCGAGCGGATCGAGGACAAGGTGGAACTGATCCTCGACAGGCTGGAGTTGGGCGGGCCGCTTTTCATGGACGAATTTTTCAGCGATGCCGCCGATCGCGCCGAGGTCATCCTCATTTTCCTGGCCCTGCTCGAATTGGTGCGCCTCAAGGCCATGCGCATTTCCCAGGCCGGGGAGAACGGGGCGATCCATTGCCGCGGTTCGGAAGCCTTCCTGAAAAACCGGGAGGAATTCAAGGCCATGGTGGTCAAGGGCATCCTGGGGGAGGATGCCCCGACACCGCCGGAAAGCGGGGAACTTCCGGAAAAATACGACGCCTGAGGAGATGACGGCGCCTCCTCCCCTCCCTTCGGCAACGCTTGCGAGCGCATCCCGCTTTCCCTTTCCCGGTGTGTTTGCACAACCAGGGCGATGGCAAGATTGGTGTGGGCTTATCGCATGGTGCGTTCCGGGCGGTTCAGGTCATTGGGGGCAGCCTCGAGCCCCCGTCCCCTGCTCCATCCCGATGGGGAAATTAATGATGAGGAGGCCAACCTCCCGAGGCAGTATCGCAGTGCGATCCGCATGCCGGTATGGATACCGAACGACGGTCTCTCGAGGACCAATCTTACAAGGAGGTTGGCCATGGAAAAGCAAACAGGAAAACAGGCGAAAGTCATCGTGGAAGTTCCAGCGATCTCCAACGGAATGGACTTGGGTGACAGGCGCCGTGAAGTGGCGGCGCCGGGAGTGGAGCCGCTGGCCCGCCGGAGGCATTCTCCGCCGGAGGGCTGCGCCGCAAAGGCGCTCTTCCGCCTTGCTCCCCGGTTCCCGCGCGGGGTATGAATGGCCGAACCCCATTGGATAAGGAGCGGGCATGAGCGCGGCAGCGAAGCAAACACGGAAATTCTGGGGGTGGGGAATCGAAGAGGCGGACCTGACGCAAGAGGAACGCAGCGCGCTGGTGCGGTCCATGGAACAGCGTTTCAACCTTTCCGGGCTGGAGCCGGCCGCGCCCCCCCGGCTGGAGGACATCGCCCTGCCCGAGCCGCGCATCAAGCCCCCGGATGCGCTGGCGGCCATCTGCTCCACCGATAAGTTCGAGCGCGCCGGCCATACCTATGGCAAGGCCTTCCGGGACGTGGTGCGGGCCCTTGCCGGGGATTTCTCCAACGCGCCGGACCTGGTGGCCTTTCCCAAAAACGAGCAGGACGTGACCGATCTGCTGGATTGGTGCGGCGGCGGCAAGATCGCGGCCATTCCCTACGGCGGCGGCTCCTCGGTGGTGGCGGGGGTCGAGGCCGACGTGGGGGAGGCCTACGCGGGCGCGGTCTCCATCGACATGAAGCACTTCGGCAAGGTGCTGGAGGTGGACACGGTCTCCCGCGCGGCCCATATCGAGGCGGGCATTTACGGACCGGCCCTGGAGGCCGCCCTCAAGCCCCACGGGCTGACCCTGCGTCATTTTCCGCAGAGTTTCGAGTTTTCCACCCTGGGCGGCTGGATCGCCACGCGCTCCGGCGGCCATTACGCCACGCTCTACACCCACATCGACGATTTCGTGGAGAGCGTCCGCGCGGTGACGCCCACCGGGGTGATGGAATCCTTCCGCCTGCCCGGCTCCGGCGCGGGACCCAGCCCGGACCGCATGATGATCGGCTCGGAGGGCGCGCTGGGCATCATCACCGCGGCCTGGATGCGCCTGCAAGACCGGCCAACCTTCCGCGCGGGCGCTTCGGTGACCTTCCCCGATTTCGCCGAGGCCGCCGAGGCCGTGCGGGCCATCGTCCAGGCGGGCCTGTATCCCGCCAACGTGCGCATCCTGGACCAGACCGAGGCGCTCTTCAACGGCGTGGCCGACGGCTCGGTGGCCGTGATGGTGCTGGGCTTCGAGTCCGCCGACCACCCCCTGGACGCCTGGATGACCCGCGCCCTGGAATGCTGCGCCGACCATGGGGGCACCGTTCCGGACGGCGCCGCTCCCGGGGAGGCTGGCGCCACGGAAAATTCCCGCGACACCTCGGCGGCCCGCACCGGACAAGCCGGGGCCTGGCGCGAGGCCTTCATCCGCATGCCCTACTTCCGCGACGTGCTGGCGGGGATGGGCTTCATTGCCGAGACTTTCGAGACCGCCATCACCTGGGATCGCTGGCCGGATTTCCACCGCGAGGTGATGGAAACCACGGAAAAGGTTGTGCGGGAGGTCTGCGGCCAGGGCCGGGTCTCCTGCCGCTTCACCCATGCCTACCCGGACGGCCCCGCGCCCTATTACTCCATCACCGCGCCGGGCAGGCGGGGCGCCCAACTGGAACAGATGGCCGAGATCAAGGCGGCCGTCTCGGAGGCGCTGATCCGGCTGGGCGGCACCATCACCCACCATCACGCCGTGGGCCGTTATCACCGCCCCTGGTATGACAAGCAGATGCCCGAAGCCTTCCGCCGCGCCCTGGCCGGCGCCAAGAAGGCGCTCGATCCCGCCGGCGTGCTCAATCCGGGCGTGCTGGTGGATCCGCTTTGACGGGATGGGGCGCCGATTTCGGTTTTGACTGTCGAATAATAAAATAAAAATGCTGTTTATCTTGCCTGTCCAAATCCGTTATTAATTATTAATGTTGAAGCCGCCCACGATCCCCGCGGGCGGCTTTTTTTGATGGAATCCCCTTTTCAAAATTCCTCTCCCTCCCAATCCCTGAAATTGCGTTTTCCCCTTCTTGAACTCCCCTCCGCAATTTTAATTGTATCCCGCTCTCAAATGGGGTTTGGGGAACAACATTGCATCCAGCAGGCAGGCTGGGGGAATGTTCCCATCATTGAAAATCGAAATTAACCGGGGAGGGTAGATGATGAACCTTCGTTCCATAGTCGTTTCCACGCTATC